>DLFX01000280.1:0-211 GCA_002482405.1 Firmicutes bacterium UBA7709
GGAATCGTCGCCATGACTGGCAGCAATGAGGAAATATTGGCTCTGGCGGATTCAAATACGCAAAAAATAGATCTGGAGGGCAGGTTGGCGCTGCCGGGATTTTCCGACAGCCATCTGCACCTTATTTACTATGCAAACACAAAGCGCAAGGTTGACCTCTCGGAAACGAAATCCATAGAGGAAGTTATTTTTCTCTGCAGGGAACATCGCG
>DLFX01000280.1:237-23414 GCA_002482405.1 Firmicutes bacterium UBA7709
AGACCCCGGTTTTTCCGACCAGATTTGATCTGGACAAGATTTCGACAGAAATCCCCATTGCGATTACAAGGGCTTGCTATCATGCGACGGTTGTGAATACGAAGGCACTGGAAATTCTGGAGCTGGCAGGGGCGATTCCGGAGGCTTTTCGCGGGATCGTCGAGACGGACGAGATGGGAAAGGCCAATGGAATCTTAAAGGAAAGCGCGCAGAATATCATCTGGAACAAGATCGGCATCCCCGGAATTGAAGATTTGAAAAGCAGGATCATCGATGCCTGCATGGACGTCGCGTCAAAGGGGATCACAGCGCTGCAAACCGACGATTTCGAGGCGTTTACGGGAGACGCTGCGGATCTGATCATAAGAGCATACCGGGAGCTGGCGAAAGAGGGGAGCCTGCCCGTCAGGATCTATCAGCAGTGCCTGCTGCGAACACCGGAAAAGCTCCAGGCATTCCTTGCAAAAGGCTATAAGACGGGGGATGAGTACGGGTTCTATAAAATAGGCCCGCTGAAGCTTGTGAATGACGGGTCGCTGGGTGCGAGAACGGCATATCTCAGCGAGCCGTATCGTGATAATCCGGAGACGAGAGGGGTAGCGATGTACGATCCGGAAGAGCTGACCGGAATGATCAGGCTTGGACATGAAAACGGCATGCAGATTGCGGTTCACTGCATCGGTGACGCCGCTATAAGGATGGCTGTTGAAAGCTATGAAAAGGTCCTGAAGGAAAGCCCCCGCATCGACCCGAGACATGGAATCGTCCACTGCCAGATCACGAATATGGATCTGATTGAGCGAATTCAAAGGATGAATCTCTTGATCTACGCCCAGCCGATTTTCGGCCGTTACGACCGGAATATCGTTAGATCCCGGGTAGGCAAAGAATTGGAGCGTTCAAGTTATAACTGGCGGGCTTTTGCCGACAGGCATGTTCATTTAAGCGGCGGCTCTGACTGCCCTGTTGAGAAGTTTGACGTCATGCCGAACCTTTACTGTGCCGTTACGGGGAAAAACCCCGAGGACGGCGGAGCCCCCGCCTGGCTTCCGGAGAATTGCCTGACCCTTGGCGAAGCGATAAGAGCCTTTACCATAGAGGGTGCTTACGCCGCTTTTCAGGAAAATGAAAGAGGAACCATCTCCATCGGAAAATACGCGGATATCACGGTGCTGGACTCGGACATCTATCGAATTTCCGATGCTGAAATAAGCACTGTCGGGATATGGATGACAGTGGTCAACGGAGAAATCAAATATAAGAGCGGGGAAATAAGGCAAAGGGGAGAATAAAATGCACGCGGAGCTGTTGATTATCAATGGAAGCTGCATTTGTGCGGCAAACGACAATATTTACGACTGGGTTGCGGTCACGGAGAACAATATCTCCGGGATTGGTTACGGGGAGCAGTACAAGCTGCTGTTTGACAACGTCGACCGTGTCATCGACGCAAAGGGCTGTACGGTTCTTCCCGGATTTTACGACAGCCATTTTCATCTCGTTCAAACTGGGCTTAACTCATTGAGTCTGGATCTGTCGAAGGCCGGCTCCTTTGACGATATCGGGGATCTGATCCGGGAACAGGCCAGGCTGACGCCGGAAAAGCCCATTCACGCCAAGGGCTTGTATGCTCACAATCTGAAGGAAAGAAGATTTCCCGACAGAGCTGTGCTGGACAGGTTCTGCAACGATGTTCCCGTCTGGGTGACCAGCAGGGAATTTCATATCAGCGCATTGAATACCTACGGGATTTTATACTATAAAATCCCTTTTACTATCAGTGGAATCGAGCTCGACGGAAAGGCAATGCCTACCGGAATTTTTAAGGGGCAGGCCAATGTCATCCTTAGAGAAAACATCCTGAAAAGCATATCCAACGCTTACCGTCTGGACGCGGTAAAAGGGGTGCTGAGCGAAGCCATTAAGCATGGAATCACGACCATCGATACCATGGAGGGCGGATTTTTGTTTTGCAATAAGGACGCGGAGCTGATTTACGATTACAGGGACACCTTCCCCATCGATGTCAACTTATATTATCAGACCTCCGATATCAGAAAGATAAGGGAGATGAGGCTGTCCAGAATGGGATCGAATCCCTTCATAGACGGGACGCTGGGTTCCAGAAACGCGGCTCTCAGCTATTCCTATGCCGACGATCCCTGCAATATGGGAGAGCTTTACTTTACCCAGGAGGATTTGAATGAATTCCTGGTAGAGTGCTATAAATACAGAATTCAGACGTCCCTCCACGTGATCGGCGGGAGAGCGATCGATCTGGCAGTAAAGGCTCACGAGCACGCCCTGAATATCACTGGAAATGCGGGGCTGCGGCACCGCCTTGAACATGTGGAGCTGATAGGCCGAAGCAACATTGAAAAGGCCCGGGAGCTTGGGCTTGTGTTTTCCATGCAGCCCTCCTATGAGTATTTATGGGGCGGAAAAAACAAAATGTATGAGCTGCGGCTGGGCGAGCATTATCGGGAAACCAATCCTTTCCGGGAGATCATTGACAGCGGTGTGGTTATCTGTGGGAGCTCGGAAAGCGACGTCACTCCCATGGGACCTGCCCTCGGTATCCATTCGGCGGTGAACCATCCGGTGGAGAATCATCGGGTAGAGATCATGGAGGCCGTCAGGATGTTTACCATTAACGGAGCTTTTGCGGTCTTTGAAGAGAAAACAAAAGGGAGCCTGGAAATAGGAAAGCTGGCGGATATCGTCATCCTTGACCGGGACATCCTGAAAACGCCGAAGGAAGAAGTCAAGGACATCAGGGTGGTAACTACCATCAAGTCCGGCTGCATCCTATACCATGCGAACGAATTGCATATCGAGGTGTCGGATCATGTCTAAGCTAAGCGTCAACCTTTTGGGGCGAATTGAATTTAAATACGGAGAAAAGCCGTTGGAGCATAAGCTGAGCAATAAGGGAATTGCGCTGATCAGCCTTCTGATGATGGATATGGGAAAAGAAGTCAGCAGGGAGAAGCTCATCACTTATCTATGGGCGGACAGCGATGAGGAGGCGGCAAGATACAATTTGCGCTACAATCTGTGGAGCATTAAAAAGCTGATTCCTTCCGACGAGGCGGGCCAGGAACTGATCGTATCCAGAAGGGATCATTGCCTGCTCAACCCCGATTACGATTTCAGATCAGACATGCTGGAGCTGATGAAGTTCGAAAATAAAAGTGCGGAACGGACTCTGGAAGAGCTGAACGCTTGCAAAGAGTTGTTCCGGGGGGATTTTCTCGAAGGAATCTATCTGAAAAATTGCGATGATTTTAATGAAAAGATTATCTTCGAGCGCATTGTTTACCAGAATAAATATGTCGATTTATTAAGGGAGATCGCGGATAAGTATGAAATCTATCAGAATTACGGGGAATGCATTCGGGTTTTGAATGAGCTGATCAGTATTGAGCCCTACAATGAAAAAGCGGTTGAAAAACTGATCCGCGCTTACGCCAAATGGGGAAAACGCAGCGAAGTTATCAACTATTTCAAGAAATTTGAAGCGTCATTGAGAAGCAACCTCAACATAGCGCCGGGCAAAGAGCTGAAGCTGGTGTATCAGAAGCTCATGAAGGAGCTCCAGATGTCCGCCGGTGAAACCTCCGGCGAGAGCAGGATCCGGAAGCAGAGTATTGAAATTGAGGTTCAGTGTGTTGAAAATATCGATTATTTCTGCCTTTCAGATATAATAAGAAAAATTATTCTGAAAGGAGACAGAAAATATATATTTGGATTGAGTAAGTGCTACCTGGAGGATCTGAACTTTATACAGCTGGAAGTCGGGCTTGGTTATGAAAAGCTGTATACCGACAAATGCACTCTTCACAGCTCTCTTCCGGGAGTGAGAATCGTCGATGCATTTGTTAAATTTATGAGGTATGTCAGCGAGATTTACACCCTTAAGATCATCATTATAAATCCGGGGGAAATGGACCGCATTTCCCTGAACATCCTGAACTATATCAAAAATCTGCAGATTAAAGACGTCTCATTTGGAGAAGAAGCAGAAGGGGGAACAGGAGCTGCGCGCCCGTGATATCATCGCTGGTGCGGCAGCTCCTTTTTCGTTTCCGCTGTTGACGGAAAAAGGGAAAAGCGGTATGCTGAAATTGTAAATTGGTATTTGTTATGAATGGAAAGGGAGTTTTATATGCTGACTTTAAAGCAGTTTTCCGCCATGAATATTTCCCATAGCCGGTTTTCTCTGGAATATTTTCTGGACGGTATGAGGGAAATCGGATTCGAAAATGTGGAGTTCTGGGGCGCAACGCCTCACTACAACTACATGGCGCCTCAGAGAGAACAGCAGGAGCATATTAAAAGACTGTTCCGGGAGCGGGGCCTCAACATGGTGTGCTTTACACCGGAGCAATGCGTCTATCCCTTCAATATCGCCGCAAAGGATGACTGCATCAGGAGGATGAGCATCGATTATTTCCTGCGCTGTATTGAGGACGCCGCAGGATTCAACTGTGAAAAGATCATGATCACGCCGGGTTGGGGCAATTTTGACGAACCTGCGGAGGAGGCGTGGAAGCGGTCTGCGGACTCGGTGGAGCTTTTGCTGTCCAAGTCGGAGAAGGAGGGCGTGGTCATTGTCTACGAAATTTTGCAGCCGTCGGAATCCAACCTCGTCACTGACCTGAAGTCCCTGAAGAGGATGATGGAGAACTTCGACAGCCCGCATATGGCCTGCTGCGTCGACACCGTGCCCATGTGCTGCGCGGGAGAAACCCTGGAGGATTACTTTCGGGAGTTCGGAGGAAAAATACAGCACATCCATCTGAACGACGGGACTCCTTCCGGGCACCTGGCTTGGGGAAACGGCGCGCAGAATCTGGAGGAGCATCTGAGGATGCTGGACCGGCGCGGATATGAGGGTTTCATCACCTTTGAAACCTGCGACGGCGAATATGCCCTGCGCCCCAACGACGCCTTCCGGCAGGATTATGACGCGGTCAGGAACACTCTGGAAAAAATCTGCGGAGCGGCTCTGTGAAGAGGCTGCCGATCCGTGTCATGGAAATGCGGCTGATCTGCAAAGGGGAATGAGGATGGGAAAAGTATTAACCCGGGAAGCTCTGATTTCAAAGGAAATAGAGCACCTTCTCGAGTCGGAGAGCTATAAGGAAAAGCAAAAGCTTCCGTCGGAACGAGAGCTGGCGGAATATTTCGGCGTGCAGAGAATGACCATCAGAGCCGCTTTGCAGATGCTGGTGCAAAAGGGGATACTGGTATCAAAGGAGCGGTCCGGATATTTCATCGCGCCGAAAAGGGTGCAGTTCACCTTAAACCATACAAATTCTTTCAAGATGATGATCGAGAGGATGGGAATTTCATCCTACGTCAAGCTTCTGGAATTTGAAAAGATAAAGCTCACCGAGGGGCTTGCCAAAAAGACACTTCTCGCTGAGGGGACGGAAATGTACCGGATTCTGCGGCTGCGCTATGGAAATAAGGAGCCCATCGCTCTGGAAAAATCATATATCGTCTGCGAACTTGCGACAGGACTGTCGCAAGAGGATGTGCATAACAAATCCCTTTACGATACGTTGAAAAAGAAGTATCGGCTATCCATCGCCAATTCCAGCCACCGGGTTTCGGTGGTATACGCAAACGCGCTGGAAGCAGAGCTTTTAAAGATCAGCCCCTCCAGGCCCCTCATCAAGTATCAGGGCCTGGTCTACGAGAGAAAGGGACGGCTGCTGGAATATTTTGAAACCATCCTGCTGAGCGACAAGATCGAGTTTATCATTCACAGGAACTAGGGGGAAAGATGAGAGAGATACAAAGTCAGGAAGAGCCCCTGTACGTAAAGTTTCAAGACATTATCATGAAAAAAATAGAGGCGGAGGAATATCTTCCGGGGGAAAAACTGCCCAGCGAGCGGGTCCTCGCCGAAACCTACGGCGTCAACCGCATGACGGTAAAAAACGCCATCAACGCATTGGTGGCGAAGGGATACCTCTATCGCGTGCAGGGAAAGGGGACGTTTATCCAGAAGAAGGACTTTCACAAGCTGAATCTGGGGCTTTTGAACGAATCCGGCAACATGGGCATCACCGCCATGGTAAAGAGCCAGGGGGTCAAGATTTCCAACAAGATCCTCACCCGGGGAATCATTTCGGGAAGCCGTTTTTTTTCAAGCAAGCTGCAGGTCGGCATCGACGATCCTATCTATTCGCTCCACCGGATACGCTATGGAAATGAAGAGCCCATCGCGGTGGAATACACTTACGTTCCTTATCGGTACTTCCCCGGGATGGAGCTGATGGATTTTATGAATGTCTCGCTATACGACTACATGGACTCAAGGGGTCGGATGCCCATTCTCTTTGAGCAGAAATTTCAAATCATAGAGGTTTCGAAAAAAGAGGCGAAGTATTTGGAGCTTGAACAGGGGCAGGTGGTCTTCTACTTTGAGATGCTCGGCCTTGATGAGAATAATACCATCGTGGAATATACGGAAAGCTATACGAGAACGGATAAGGCGGAATTTATATTCAGTATCACCGGATAAGCTGAAAGGCTCCAGGAGGCAGAAAACAAGCATAGATAAGAAGAACATAGAATAAAAGAGGAATAAGATAATAATATCATAGGATAAGAAAATCATAGGGGTAAAAAGCGTAAAAGACGCAGCGATAGAGAGGGATAAAAGCAGCGTCTTTTTTTTATCTGGTCTAAAAACCGGTAAGGTTTAATTTTCAGACAATTTGAAGAGAAAGCAGAGGACGCATGAAAAACTGGTATAAAAAATATTAAAAATGGTCATGATTTAATTCTCGCAATCTACTTGAAATTTCAGAGAAAGTTGGTATCCTAAATCATAAAAGTGGTTATTGACGTCAAGGCAATTTCAAAAGAATGGTAAGGAGAGAAATATGAGAAACTTTGATGTGGAAAAGTATCTGGAGGAAGGAAAAACAGCCTACGGAAAGAGGGCGGATATCGAAGCTATGGCTGATCGGCTGACCGAAAGAGGCTATAAAAATATCGTCGTTATCGGAATCGGCGGAACCTGGGCGGAGTGGTCCCCCGTGGTTCATGTGATGCGCCATTATACCGATCTTCCGATTTATCTGGAGAATGCCGCCGAGCTCTGCGTCAGGACGGATAAAAGATTCCTGACAAAAGAATCCCTTGTCATCACGGCCTCCGCTTCCGGGGATACCAAGGAAATCCTTGCCGCGGTAAGCATGTGCAAGGAGATGGGGATCGAGGTCGCGGGATTCACCAAGCATCCTGAGACGCCCTTGGGCAAAGAGCTCGATTACATAATCGCAAACCCGTGCGGGGACTGTGAGGCATCCTATCTGCTGTTTTTTATGCTGGGCCTGAGGCTTCTTTACAACCGGGGGGAATTTCCCGATTATGTCAAGTTTGCGGATCAGATGGCCAACGTGTTTGAAAACCTGGTCAGGATCCGGGAAGAGTTTGAGCCGAGAGCTGCGGAAATCGCACGGGCTTACGCGAAAGAGCCCTACAGCATCTTTGTGGGCTCCGGGACTCTGTGGGGAGAAACCTATCTGTTCGCCATGTGCATTTTAGAAGAAATGCAGTGGGTCAGGACAAAATCCGTAACTTCCGCGGACTTTTTCCACGGCACGCTGGAGCTGGTGGAAAAGGACGTTCCCGTATTTCTGTTTAAAGGCGAGGATGAATACCGGGCGCTGGACGAGAGAGTGGAGCGTTTCTGCAGAGACGTTACCGACAAGCTTGTGATCGTCGACACAAGAGAATACAAGCTGGAAGGAATTGACGACGCCTTCCGGATCATCTGCTCTCCGATGATCCTGACGGCTTTGGTGACGGAACGGCTGGCGGCGCATTACGAGTTGAATACGGGACACAGCTTGAAATTCAGGCGCTATTACAGGCAGTTTGATTATTAGCGGTTATCCGGGAGGACGGAAAGATGGATGAGCATGTGGAATACATAGTATCCCTGATCGACGTGGACAAATATTTCGGATCGAACCATGTCATCAAAAAGTTGAATTTAAACGTTGAGCAGGGCGAATTTTTGACCCTGCTGGGCCCCTCGGGCTGCGGAAAAACCACGATTTTAAGGATGATCGCGGGGTTTGAGGACTCCTCAAACGGAATGATCAAGGTTCAGGGCGAACGGGTGGAGGACAAGGAAGCCTTTGAAAGGGATGTAAACACCGTGTTTCAAAGCTACGCCCTCTTCCCCCACATGACGGTCTTTGATAACATCGCTTATGGCTTGACCGTAAAAAAGGTGCCTAAAAACGAAATCAAGGCCCGGGTCAGGGAAATGCTGGAGCTTGTTCAGCTCACCGGGTTTGAAGGAAGAAAGCCGGATATGATGTCGGGCGGACAAAAGCAGCGCGTGGCCATAGCCAGGGCGCTGATCAACAACCCCAAGGTCCTGCTGCTGGATGAACCCTTAGGCGCCCTGGACCTGAAGCTGAGAAAGCAGATGCAGATCGAGCTGAAACGGCTGCAGAAGAAGCTGAACATCACTTTCGTCTACGTGACTCACGATCAGGAAGAAGCCATGACCATGAGCGACCGGATCGCGGTCATAAACGGAGGCGTGCTGGAGCAGCTCGATAAGCCGGATCAGATCTATAAATACCCCAGAACCAAATTCGTGGCGGACTTCATCGGAGAATCCAATCTCTTCGACGGGACCGTCTCGGAATACGCGGCAGACGTCGCAAACGTCGTTTCAGAGGCAGGCGGGATGCCGCTTCAGAACTGCCCGGCGGAATCCGGGCAAAATGTAACGGTCTGCGTCCGCCCCGAGGTAATGAAATATTCCAAAGATCCTGTTGCGGGCTTCGGCCTTTCAGGGATCGTAAAAAATATGATCTTTGTCGGCGCTCAATACCGGATATTGATCGTTATGGACAACGGCTATGAGGTCAAGGTGAACAGAGTCAAGCAGGACAGGGAAATCAAAGAGGGCGAGCGGGTTTATCTGCACTGGGACCTGGAGGACGCCATCGGCATCGGCGGTCAGGACAGGGGAGGGGTGTAAAATGAAGCGCAATGAGCTCAGTTCCGCGGCAGTCTCTTCCCTTGAAAGAAGGCGCAACCTCAAGAGAAACACGATTCCAGCCTTTACCATGGCGGGACCGGTGACCCTCTGGATGATCGTCTTTGTCCTTCTGCCGCTACTCTACGTTATCTTTATCAGCTTTATGAAACGGGACGCCTTCGGCGGCATCGATTACCATTTTACGGTCATGAATTATGCGGAGATATTTCAGCCGGTGTATTTAAGAGTAATCTGGAAATCTCTCAAGCTCGCTTTTCTGACTACGGCCATCTGTCTGCTCATCGGCTATCCCATGGCTTATTATATCGCGAGAAAGCCCTCGCGGCTGGCGGCAAAGCTGCTTATGCTGGTGATGATCCCGTTCTGGACCAACACCCTGGTCCGGCTTTACAGCATCAACCTGATGGGCCAGCCTAACAGTTTCCTAAATAAATTCCTCATGTCCGCCGGGATCATTTCAAAGCCCCTGGATATCCTTTACTCCGACGGGATAGTCATCGTCGGACTGCTGATCTCCATGCTTCCCTTTGCGATCCTGCCGCTGTACGCCTCCATTGAAAAGCTGGATAAAGCGTATCTGGAAGCCTCCAGCGATCTGGGAGCAAGGCCGGCAGTCACCTTTTGGCGCGTCACCGTGCCTCTGACGCTTCCCGGAATCATCGCCAGCATCATCCTTGTGTTTATCCCGTCCTTAGGCATGTATTACGTCCCGGAAGCCCTGGGAGGCGGAAAGGTCATGCTCATCGGCAGTCTGATACGGAATCAGTTCCTCGTGACGAAAAACTGGCCTTTCGGCGCGTCCCTTTCCATCATCCTGGTGCTGATCACCCTGTTGATGCTGTGGCTCTATACGAGAGTCGCCAGGCTGGATGAAATGGAGGTGTTTTAAATGGCGAGCAGAAAAAGACAGCGGAAGCGAATGCTGGGCAGAGGCGCAGGAAATCTCTTCGCGGTTTTGGTGTACGCTTTCCTCTATACCCCCATCGCAGTCATGATGGTTTTTTCATTCAACGATCAGAGAATCAACTATTACTGGAACGGGTTTACACTGCGGTGGTATGAAAAGCTGTTTACGAATTCGTCCATCGTGGAATGTCTCTGGAATTCCCTGTATATCGCGGCTGCTGCGACGGTGATTTCGGTCATTATCGGCACCATCGGAGCAGTGGGGCTGATCCGCTTTGAATTCAAGGTCAAAAAGCTGGTCAACAATTCGCTGTATATTCCCATCGTGATTCCGGAGGTCGTCCTGGGCCTGTCCCTGCTCATGCTCTTTGAGACGGTCCGGCTGCCCCTGGGCTTTGCGGCGATCATTCTGTCCCACATAACCTTCTGCGTTCCTTTTGTGATCATCATCATGCGGGGCAGGCTGGCGGGAATGGATCTGTCCGTGGAGGAAGCGTCCATGGATCTGGGGGCCAACCGGCTGGTGACCTTCTTCCGGGTGACGCTGCCCATGCTGATTCCGGGGATCATGTCCGGAGCGTTCATGTCGTTTACATTGTCAATAGACGATGTAATTATCAGCAACTTTGTTTCCGGCCCCTATTCGACCACCTTTCCGGTGAAGATCCTTTCGCTGGTGAAAACCGGCCTGTCCCCGGAAGTAAACGCGCTGACCACGATCATGATCGCGGTGATCCTGCTGGGTCTTCTGATCAATTCGGCAGTTCAGGCTTTTATGAGGAAAAGAGCCCTGACTCATATAAAAAGTTATTTTTAAAGCTGTTTTAAGGAATTAAAAAAACAAGGAGGAGATCATGACGATGAAAAAGTTTATCGCACTGATGTTGATTGCTGTTATGGTATNNCCTTTGGAGCCTGCGGAGGAGGCGGGGGAAAGACGGCAGCCAACGGGGAAGTGAACATTTACATGTGGTCGGACTACATGTCTGACAGCGTCGTTCAGGGCTTTGAAGAAGAGACCGGAATCAAGGTGAATTTCTCTTACATGAATTCGTCGGAAGAAGCGACGGCCAAGCTGACCAGCGGAGGCGGGGACCAGTATGACCTGGTTATGCCCTGTGACGCGGATATGACCGGACTGATCAAAGCGGGAAAATTGGCGGAGATCAATCTCGACAACATCCCGAACTTCAAGAATCTTGGAGACGCCTACAAGTACAGGGAATTTGACCCGGAAAACAAGTATGCGATCCCGTATCTGATGAACTATATTTATGTAGTATACAACCCGGAAACCTGTCCGGTGGAAATCAAGACCTATGATGATCTCCTCAATCCGGCGCTGAAAGGTCAGCTCGCGTCTGTGACAGGAATCAGAAACCTGTTCCCCATCGCTTTGATTTCCCTGGGGTATGATCCCAACAGCACCAATGAGGATGAAATCGCCGCCTCCTATGAATGGCTGAAGAAATACGTCGCAAACGCAAAGACCCTGGTCAGCGACAACACAGAGCAGGCGCTGGTCAGCGGAGCATGCTCCGTAGGGCTTCTGNNTTCTGTTTGACGGCCAGGCCGGAAGGGCGATTGCCGCAAATCCAAACCTGAAGGTTGCGGACCTGTCGGTTCCGATTCAGCTCGGCGTGGACGAATTCGTCATCCCGGCGGAGGCGAAGAACAAGGAGAACGCGGAAAAATTCCTGAATTACATTCTGGATGCTGACGTCATGGCGGAAAACCTGAAGGATAACCCCTACACCTGCCCCAACGTGGCGGCCATCGCGCTGACGGAGGATTCCTACAAGAAAAACCCAGCCATCGATATTCCCCAGCACATGAAGGATAATTACTTCCTCCAGCTGGATATCGGCCAGGCGGCCACCGTCTATGACAAGTACTGGACGATGCTAATGTCGGAGCAGTAAGAAAAATACAGAAACGAGAATATATAAAAAGAAATTTCCCGAAATATCCTGCCTTCCCGGCAGGATATTTCGTATTGTGCGGTTGATTCTGTGTTCCGCCACTGATTTTGTGTGTTCTGATCGGGAAATACGATTGAAAAGACAGCGGACAGAGGGTAAACTGGAAATTAAGAGGAAGATTCTGAGAAAGCGATTCAATGTGGAGGTGGTATCATGTCTATTTTAATCAAGAACGGGACGGTCGTTACTGCGGAAAGTGAATTTGTCGCGGACGTCTATATCGAGGGGGAATCGATCCGCGCAATCGGAGAGAACCTTGGAATGGAGGCCGACGAGGTCGTGGACGCAAAGGGAAAGTACGTCTTGCCCGGAGGCGTCGACCAGCACGTTCATTTTTCATTTACCTACAAGGGCAGCAAGGTCAGGGGATTTGAAACTTCAAACGCTGCGGCAGTGGGAGGAACGACGACCCTCATCGAATTTGTAAACCAGGTCCAGGGAAAAGGCCTGGTGGAATCCATCGACGAATACCGGAAAACGGACGCGGATGGCATCGCCATGGTGGATTATTCCTTCCACAGCGTCATGACCGATCCCAGGCCTGAGGTCATCGAGGAGATCCCGAAGCTGGCGGAGGCGGGATATCCCACCATGAAGCTTTTCATGGCATATAAAGGGATGTTCTTTCACGCGGACGACGACGCGATCCTGAAAGCTCTTTTCAAAGGGAAGGAAGCCGGGATCACGGTGATGGTCCATGCGGAAAATGCGGAGATGATCGATGTTCTCACCAAGAAGCTGATTGCGGAGGGCAAGAACGCGCCGTATTATCACGCGGTTTCAAGGCCTCCGGTGGTGGAAGCGGAAGCCACAAGGCGTGCCATCTATCTGGCGGAGCTTGCGGACGCGCCCCTTTACGTGGTACACGTTTCGGCCAGAGAAGCTCTGGAGGAGATCAAGCAGGCCTATGGCAGGGGACAGTCGATATACGGCGAAACCTGCTCCCATTACCTGGTGCTGGACACGGAGGACCTGGCAAGGCCCGGTTTCGAAGGCGCCAAATACGTCTGTTCCCCGGCGCTGAGGACAAAAGAACACCGGGATGCATTGTGGGAAGCGATAGACCGGAAGTNNCTGCGGATTTGATTACGAGCATCAAAAGCACATGGGATACGGCGACGGCAACTCCTTTGCGGACATCCCCAACGGCGCACCGAGCCTGCAGAACCGCCTGAACATTCTTTGGACCTACGGCGTGTGCGAAGGGAAGATCTCCAGGAGCCGTTTCGTGGACCTCTTTGCGACCATGCNNCTGACCCGGAAGGGGCAGCTCGCAGCCGGATTCGACGCGGATGTCGTAATTTTCGACCCGGATTACGAGGGAGTCATCAGTGTCGCAAACAACCTGGAAGGCGTGGATTACTGCCCCTTTGAAGGCTTCGCCCAGAAGGGCAGGGCGGAAACGGTGTTCCTGAGGGGTAAAAAAATTGTAGAGGGCGGAAAGTACACCGGCGAAAAAGGCCAGGGAAGGTTTGTTCCCGGGAAGCCCTTCGGCCACGCGTACAGCGGGAGATCACTATGAAAATATCCGGAGAAAGGCTNNGTGACCCGGTTTTCCTACGGGGAAAACGATGGGAAGGTCAGGGAATACATAAGAGAAGCGGCGGAATCACAGGGCTTTTCCGTGAGGACGGACCCTGTCGGAAACATGTATATTTGCCTCTCTGAAGGTAAAAACGACAGTACTGTCGATATCGTTGGAAAAACGAAGAAAATACGGATCGGCTCTCATATCGATACGGTTAGAAACGGCGGATGGCTTGACGGGATCTACGGCGTGGCGAGCAGCCTGGAGGTATTGCGGACTCTCGCGGAAAATGACAGCCAACGCCTTTCCGAGGTGGAAGTCGTCATCTTTGCGGAAGAGGAAGGATCGAACTTCGGGTCTACGATGACCGGCAGCAAGTTCATCGCCGGGATCTATGGGGAAAGGGACCTGGACCGGCTGAAAAACGACACGAACGTCCCTTTACGTGAAATGTTGAAAAACTGCGAATTCCCGGCCTATCGGCGGGAGGATGTGACGTGGGATTTTTCAGACGTGAAAGCCATGCTGGAACTCCACATCGAACAGGGGCCTGTGCTGGAACGGGAGGGAAAATCCATCGGGATTGTCGACGCTATTTTCGGCATGACGACCATGGAGGTGACGGTTTTAGGAGTAGGCAACCATGCAGGGGCTACGCCCATGAGATACCGGCAGGATGCTTTGGCCGCCGCCGCAGAGTGCATTGGGGAAGCGGAGCGCGTCGCAAGAGCGGACCGGGAAGGGATACTCGTGGCTACCGTCGGGAAAGTCGCCGTTTCTCCGAACTGCTCCAACGTGATTCCGGAAAAGGTTGTCTTTACCGTGGAAGCCCGGGAAAAGCGGGAGGAACGGATCACGGGGGCGATAGAGGAAATCAAAGCGGCGATCGCGAAGGTCGCGGAACGAAGAGGGGTGTCCTTTGAAATACGGGTTCTCGCTGAATCCAAGCCCTTTCATCTGGATGGACGGATCATAGCGCTGATGGACCGGCTGGCTGAAGAGGCAGGGATCAGCCACCGGNNGAGGATCATGGACAGCGGCGCGGTTCACGATACCTGCGTCATCGCACCCCATACCCCATCCGGTATGCTGTTCGTCCCCAGCATCGGCGGCAGAAGCCACGTGCCTTTTGAAGATACGGCTCCCGGAGATCTGGTGACGGGCGCACAGCTGTTGCTGGACGCGGTGCTGAATGTATAAAAATTACAGACTCCAATCATACTATCAATATCAGCGAATAGTATGAAAGGAGTCGAGATGGCGGATAAAAACAACGACCGGATGGACCGGTTTGAACCGAAAAAGGCCGGGGAGAACGAATGCCCGGAAAAGGATAAGGACGGAAACTGTAAAGTCCCCGGCGTTTACAGAGATTCTGATGAAATCGGGGGAGGATGAAGCGATTCACCCTCCCTTTTTTCATAACATCAAGATGGGATCGTTCGGATTTATGATAGCCGTCACATTGGACCCTTCGCGAAGCCCAAGATCTTTCAGGGACTCCATGGTGACGACGGTGGTCAGAAGGTTTCCGCATCCGAGATCGACTACGACAATGGAATTGACGGCTCCNNGGTGACCTTTACGACTCTCCCTTTAAGTAGATTTCTGGTGCCCATCAGCCTTTCGCCATACGGATTATATCGGTTGTCTATATCCTGTATGAAATAATTTTGCTCACTATGAGGCGACAGTGAGTAAGGGTCGTATGGGTCGTATGGATACATTTTCACTTCCTCATTTCTTGTTAAGAATAGTTTTATTTCATAGTATTCTATTTGATTTAGTTGGGTTACATATTGGCACAGAGAGAATAGCACGATAAGCATCAAAATGTGAAATGGACACAAAATTTTTCCAGTGCTAACGTGATGAAACTTTATTTTTATAGTGTTGACAATATAAAGACTTTGTATTATATTTGTATTGTTATCATATCAACGTAACAAAAATAATACATTGTTTTATCAATATAGAAGTAAAATTTATTAGGTAAGGAGTGCGGCAAAGATGAAGGAAAGAAAAATTAAACTGGTAAGTGCAAAAGAAGCTATTGCGCAAATTGAGGACGACTCTTCAGTATTGGTATGCGGATCATTGATTAGAAGGCATCCGATGGCATTAGTTCATGAGATGATACGCCAAAATAAACGGAACCTTACTTTATACGGATGGAACAATTCTATTGATTTTGATATGCTGATAGGCTGCGGTTTGGCAAAAGAGGCCCACTCCTCCTATGTGGGCATGTCTAATCTCGGTATGTGCAAAAATTTTAGAAGGGCTTGCCAGGAACAGAAGATCCGCTATGTAGAGCATAGTGAGACGACTGCAATGGACAGACTCATGGCGGGATACCAGGGTTTGACTTTTGCAATTTCCAAGACGCCATTAAATAATGACATGAAAGTAAATAAAGAATACCAGACAGATATCACCTGCCCGTTTACGGGAGAAAAATACACCGCTATGAGGGCGTGGAATCCGGACTACGCGATTCTTCACGCCGCAAGATCAGATAAATACGGCAATGTTCAGTTCGACAGACGCAGAATGATGGATAATGAAACGGATATCTTTATCTCTAAGGCGACTAAAAAGATCATCGTATCCGTGGAAGAAATTGTAAGCGAAGAAACGATAATCGAATCAAACGATTTGACCGTCCTCCCAAAGATGTTTGTCGACTGTGTCGTGGAAGCTCCTTATGGCGCTCATCCAAATTCATGCGACTGCAGATATGACTTTGACATCGAGCACGTAAGGTACTATCAGGAATGCTGCGAGACCCCGGAAGGCTTTGAAAAATATATGAAAGAGTACGTTTACGGTACAAAAGACTGGAATGAATATCTTGAAAAGATTGGTATGGAGCATCTTTTAAAAATCACAAGATCCTTCAGGGGAGAGTGAAAACTGACATGAGTTGCGATAGAAAAGAATGCTATCTGGCAATCGATTCGGGAACCAGCTCGATTCGGGTTGGCCTGCTCGATGAAAACTTAAATGTCTTCAAAATAAAAAGAATTGAAAGATTAGCGCAAAACAATATGAGCGCTGAAAAAGAATGGGGTTTGATTGCACAGCTCATTCGACAGATTTTTGAAGAGAATCCGAGTGTCGGCATCGTTTCCGTTGGGGTATCCCAGTTTATTTCCTGGATGGTCATTGACGAACGCGGGAATCCGTTAACAGACGTTTACCTGTATTCGGATCAAAAGATCGATGAGCTTAAGAGAGCGATTGAGTTAATCGGAGCAAAAGAAATATACGAAAGGACAGCCCGCAGACCTTCGTCGGAGTTTGGAATACTGAAACTCCTGCACTTGAAAAATAACGATACTAATTTATACAACAAGGCATGCTTTCTGATCAGTATGAAGGACTACGTCAATTACAAGCTGACAGGAGAGATTTTTACCGACTATACTTCCGCCTGCTATTCAATGGCGTTGAATGTGAAGGAGAAATGCTGGGACCCTGAAATACTTGATAGATTTGACATCAGTCCTGGGAAATTGCCTCCGTTGAAATATGGCGCTGAGATCGTCGGCAGAACAAGCAAGACTTGCCGGGAAGAGCTGGGGCTGCAGGAAGGCATACCGGTTGCTGCGGGAGGGCCGGACGGCAGCCTGGGGATCATCGGGGCGGCAGGCAGCGATCACGGCGTGTTTGCAAGCGTAATGGGCACTACAGATGTATGCTTTGTCATGACGGAGAAACCCGTTTTGGATGGTCAATCAAAAGGCCTCATTACGAATATCAGCCCTATCAGGGATATTTGGATGGTTGGCGGGCCAACAGGGTTCTCGGGTGGAACCGTAGACTGGTTTATAAAAAATTTTACTCAGTCCTGTTCTTTTAATGAGTTAACCGATAAAGCACGCTTCGTACCGGCAGGTTCCGGCGGATTGCTGATGAATCTCGGAATAACAGGCGAAAGAGCGCCGATTTGGAACTCGGGAATGCTGGGCTCCATAGTCGGATTGAATCCGGATACAAAACCGGAACATATCTTTCGGGCAATGATGGAATCAAACGCATATTTGTCTCGGTCTATTTATGACATGATTGATGAAGCCGGAGTTGCGGTGAACCGCATGGTGGCAACAGGAGGGGGAGCCTCCAATCCGCTTTGGATGGAAATTAAGGCTAGCGTTATGAAGCTGCCTTTGAGCGTGCCAAAAGAAAGACAATCCACATTGAGAGGTGCGGGAATCCTGGCAATGTTATGCGCGGACCCGGGCGGAAAGATTCTGCCCCAGGAAATGACTCAATTTTTTCCGGATGAAGCTGCGCAAAAAGATTATGATTACCTTTATATAAGATATAAGGAATTTATTAAGTCATTGAATAATTATTACCTTTATAATGACTGACTGGGAAGGAAGGGAAAAGAATGAATGGTGGAAAATTAGTTGTAGAATTGTTGAAGGAACAAGGCACGAGGTGTGTTTTCGGAGTCCCTGGAGGCCAGACTTTATTCGTAAATGATGCTCTTTATGATTCAGATATTGAGTTTATTCAAACCAGGCATGAGGGCGGAGCGGCATCTGCCGCAGACGCATACGGACGTATTACCGGAAAACCGGGAATCTGTCTTGCGACCACAGGTCCGGGAGCGACAAACCTGATTACCGGAATCGGCGGCGCGTTCCGGGATTCCAGCCCGATGATCGTCCTTCTGTTTCAGAACAGAGCGGCGGATGTAGGCAGAGGGGATGCCCAGGAAGCAAATCATGAAGCGCTCTTTTCAAGTATATGTAAGGAATTTATCCCTGTATATAACATTTCAAAGCTTGCATGGGCGATGAGACAGGCTTACCGTGTGGCGGTGACAGGAAGGCCGGGACCGGTTGTCGTCGACCTGTACAGAGATGTGGTTGAAAGCCAGGAAGCTGATTATGAATACATAGCTCCTGAAAAGTATTGCTTCCAGTCGAAATGCAGGCCGCTGGACAGTGAAATACAAAAATGTATTGATTTGCTGAAAAAGAATAATAAAATCGCAATTTTAAGCGGTAACGGAGTCAAATATTCCGGAGCCGGCGACGTGGTTCTTGAATTTGCAAAGCATTTGGATGCACCGATCGTAACCACCTTCAACGGGATTTCCGGCGTGCCCACGACGGATAGGAACGTGATGGGCGCAAGAAGCAGACACGGAAGCCAGTTTACAAGATATATCCTGGAGGATGCCGATCTGGTGGTGGTGCTGGGTTCCAGCCTTACAGCGATCAGCACAAACCGCTGGAGCCTCGGTTTCAAGAAAATGATCCAGATTGACATAGACCCCCAGAACATTGGAAAGCACTATCCGGTAGAATGCGGCCTTGTAGGTACTATTGACGAGACTCTTACTCTGATCAATCAAAACCTGAAAGAAAATCCGATCAAGGATTCGGCGCGTTCGGAGTGGTTTGATCAGATAGAGGAGAAGAAGAAAAGCTGGGAAGCCGATGTCCTCGGCAAAATCGACTCCGATGTGGACGCAACCCCGGTTTCACCTGTTGCGGTAATGAACGAACTGTCAAAGCTGATTCGCGAGGACAGCGTGGTTTGCGTAGATGCCGGAAACCCGGGCGCTTGGTCGCATCTTCTTGAAATCAAGCCCGGCGTAAAGTATTTGAAACCTGTAAACTTCGGCAACATGGGATTTGCGATTCCGGCCGGGATCGCCGGAAAAGCGGCTTATCCTGAAAAAGAGGTCATTTCCATTTTGGGCGACGGTTCTCTCGGCATGACTCTGGCCGAACTGGAAACCGCGGCAAGGCAGAACAAAAGACAGATGATCATCGTTCTGAACGATTCCGCCTACGGTAATATAAAACAGGAGGAAGAGTTTAAGTTTGGGGATCGCTACATAGGAGTCGACTTTACGGAAAGCGATTATGTGAAAGTTGCGGAAGGACTTGGATGCAGGAGCTACAAGGTTACAAAGGCCAGCCAGCTGGCCGGGATATTTAAAGACTTCAGAGAAGCGGGCACAGACGAGCCGTTTGTAATCGACCTGTCTCTCAACGGAAATATTTCGGTTTGGCCGGAGGCATTTTAAAGGAGGGTGCTGATATGGAAAACTATACGATAGAAGAATTATTGGCTGTGGAAGTATCGAAGCATTTGAACAATGATGAAATGGGCTTCGTCGGAGTCGGAACCGGGGGTAAGGCCTATATCCGCGCAGTAGGAATTCCTGCCGTGGCCTCCAGGCTGGCTCAGCTTTCCCATGCGCCGGATTACATGATCATGTTCGGGCCGATCATCGACCCTATGCTTGACAGTGAATGTATCCCTGAAACCAATTTCGAATATGACCTGATTCATTGGCCTTGCAGATCGCAGATTACCGTATATGACTCACACGTGGTCTTTAAAGCAGGTAGAATGGGCGTGGGATTTGTTTCCGGAGTTCAGGTAGATAAATTCGGCAATACCAACATCGTATGCATAGGAGACTATAACAAGCCGAAGGTAAGACTGCCCGGATCTCTTGCACAGCCTGATCACTTTGCTTTTGCAAAGAGGGTATTCGCTATCGTAAAGCATGATAAGAGAACTTTCGTGGAGCATGTCGACTATATTTCCGGATGTGGGCATGAAAACCGTGACGGATTGAAGGGCGGCGGGCCTGCTTTTATATTCACCGAGCTTTGCGTAATGGATTTCAATGAGCAGGGAAGGATGCGTTTGAAGAGCATTCATCCGGGAGTGACGCTTCAGGAGGTTATTGACAATACTGGATTTAAATTGGATATTCCAGAAAATGTTCCTTTTACCGAAGCACCTACTGAATTAGAATTGAAATTAATCAGAGAGCGCATCGATCCGAAGAGAAAATGGTTGAACGCTACGATTACTTTGGAGCCTGCAACATTGGCAGATTAGCAGGTTAATTGAAGAGGTAGAACAATGGGACAGTTTGAAAGCTCTAAAATTATTGCCCTGGAAGAAGCGGTTCAGATGGTGAAGCCGGGAATGAATCTGTCATTCAGCGGATTTGCAAATTCAATGTGTCCGGTTGGATTCGTAAGGCAGATGATACGTGCCGGCGTAAAAGAGATCGACATATCAGCGATGGGTGAATTATGGGCTGTGGATATGCTGGCCGGCGGCGGCGCGGTGAAGAGGGTAAGGCAATCGTGTTTTCTGATGGAAGGATATGGCCGATGCCGAAACTTTAGCCGTGGCGCGGAAGAAGGGACCCTTGCGGTGGAAGATTACAGCCACCTTGGAATTACCAGCAGGTTTGCCGCGGCAGCAATGGGAATGCCTTTTCTTCCGCTGAAATCCATGATGGGCACGGATATTGAGAAACAGCGCAACTTTGACGCGGACGAGAAGATGAGGGTGATCAATAATCCCTTTGATGAAAAGGAAAAAGTTGCGCTGGTTAAAAAGCTGGAGCCGGATATCGCGGTGGTCCACTGCGCAAGGGCCGACAAGAAGGGCAATACCCAGTTGTACGGGATTACCTCATCTACGGAGCAGATTGCGAAAAGCGCGAAGAAGGTCATTGTAACCGTTGAAGAAATTGTGGACGAGGCGGAGATCCGCCGCACTCAGCATTTCACAGTTTTGCCGGGATTTTTCGTCGACGCGGTGGTTCACATGCCCTTTGGGGCGCATCCGACCGGTCTGCATAAATATTATGATTTTGACAAAGCCCATATTGACATTTATGCGGAAGCGGCAAAAACCAAGGAGACTTTCCGCCAATACATCGAAGAGTACATATTGGATACGAAGAATGAAATGGAGTATCTGAGTAAAATCGGTATCGGGCATCTGATGTCATTGCGCGTTGACCCTCACTTCGGTATATCGCTAAGAAACAGGGAGGTTCTTTAACAGAAATGAAAGCAAGTTTAGATGAGTTAATGGTATTCTCTGCTGCAAGACTGATAAAGGATTACGACGTGGTGATGGTGGGCACGGGCATTCCGCTGGTGGCGGCCTACCTGGCGAAAAGAACCCACGCTCCCAACTCCGTACTGGTATTTGAATCGGGAGCGTTGGATCCTATACCCGAATATATTGCGGTAGGCCCCGGGGATTATCCGTTGATCAGCAGTGCGGTAAAAGCCACGAGCCTGTTTGACTCCTTGCTGCTAAATCAAAGAGGAAAGATCGATCTGGGATTCCTGGGCGGGGCGGAAATCGACATGTATGGAAATATCAATTCTACCGTAATGGGAGACCAGAAGAAGCCGGATGTAAGACTTCCGGGAAGCGGCGGAGCAAACGATATCGCTTCCTGCGCAAAGAAGGTCGTGCTGATCGCAAAGCATGACAAGAAAAAGCTGCCGGCAAAGGTGTCTTATCTCACATCGCCTGGTTACCTGGGCGGCCCGGGTGAAAGGGAGCAAACGGGGCTTCCAGGCGGCGGCCCGGCAATGCTGATTACAAATTTAGGGCTTTTCGGCTTTGATGAAGAGACAAAGCGCATGAAAGTAATCTCCCTGCATCCCGGAGTAACCCCCCAAGTGACAGCTGAAAATACGGGATTTGAAATATTGGGCCTGGATGCGGATGACATAGCGGAAACCGAGCTTCCGGATGAAACCACGCTGGAAATACTGAGAAAAATCGATCCGGACGGAATTGTTCTTAAAAAGTAGTGATCATGGAGGATGGAAAGATGAGAGGCGCGTTGGAAGGTATTAGAATTCTGGATCTTTCGAGATATATATCGGGGCCATATTGTGCGATGATGCTGGGCGATATGGGGGCTGACGTAATAAAAATTGAAAAAAGCGGCAAGGGCGAAGACGCGAGAGGGCTGGATCCCTTTAAAAACGGTAAGAGCCTGTACTACACGTCCTACAACAAAAATAAGCGCAGCATAACCCTCAACTTCAGAAGTAAGGAGGGGATTGCCGTGCTCAAAGAGCTCATGGCAGAATCGGATGTCCTGATAGAGAATTTCAGGCCGGGCACTCTGGAAAAAATGGGCCTGGATAAAGATGAGATTGAGCGAATCAATCCCAGACTGATCGTGGCTTCCATTTCAGGCTTCGGACAGGATGGACCATATCGCGACCGTGCCGCTTTCGACTGTATCGCGCAGGCCATGAGCGGACTTATGAGCATCACAGGAACAGAAGAAGGCGGGCCGATGCTTGCCGGTACATATATTGCGGACTTTGTGGCCGCCCTTTACACCGCATTCGGAATTACGGTGGCGCTGTACAGCCGAAATGAAACCGGAAAAGGCCAGTTCCTGGACGTTTCTCTTCTGGATGGATTGTACAGCATTCTTGCAACGGCTGCTCCGCTTATGCACGCTAATGGGATCAGACAGAAGCGTGCCGGAAACAGGGATAAGGTATGTGCCCCCGCAACTGCCTTTAAAGGCAGTGACGGATACATCTACATCCATGGAGGAACCGATCCTCTGTTTTCGAGGCTGGTTAGGATCATGGGCCGGGAAGACCTTCTTGAGGACGAACGGTTCAGCAAGAGCGTAATTCGTATGCAGCATGCGGAAGAGATAGAATCGATTGTACAGGATTGGCTGAAGGACAAAACAGTGGATGAAATCGAAGCGCTGATGGTGGAGGCCGGAATTCCTGCAGGGCCGGTCAACGATATGAAGAGAGTATTGAACAACGAGCAGCTGAAGCACAGAGAAGCAATCGCCTATGCGGACTATCCGGAAATGGGAACAATAACGGTTCCCGGGGTTGTGGTAAAAATGTCCGAAACCCCGGGA
>DLFX01000362.1 GCA_002482405.1 Firmicutes bacterium UBA7709
GCCGCGATCCTGGATATGTCGGGGGTATTGACGTCGCAATACTGGATATCGATATTGTACTATACACCATCCATATTACTGGCTTTATCCTTCGTAATCATGATGGTGAGCATTCACTACTACGCTCCTCCAGAATCAAAATTATGTACCCATATTGGCGTAACTCTGGCGTGCATTTACGCAACCATCAACTGCTTTATCTATATCATTCAAGTCCTGATCATTGCTCCCAGTATGTTAAACGGCCAATTTGACAGTGTCGCCTTATTTGAAATGGCTTCCGGTAAGCCGCTGATTGCCGCAAATGCTCTGGCGTACACGCTTATGGGGCTATCAACGCTGTTCTCCGCGTTTGCATTTAAGGGAACTCCTCTGAAAAACGCGATCAGAAAGATATTATTATCGCACGGGATCATTTCTCCCACCATTGTCGGCGTTTTGATTTGGCAGCCATTCTTTTATATCAGCGCCTCCGTGGGGATTATATATCCTTTGGCAGCCATTTTGATTGCTGTATTGTTCCGTACAAAGAGAACAATTGGCGCTGCAGACTATGGAAGAAGATAGCATACACCATTTTGAATGATTCACGCCGAGTGCGTGGCATTGATGGAGAGGGGTTAAACACATGGTGGAAATAAAAGAGCCTTCTATCAAGCAAAAAAAGTATTTGAATGAAACAGATTGCCAGCGAATCGCTGAGCTTGCGATAAAATGTACCCAAAATGACCGGACGACTTTAAAGCTTGAGCTCGAGTATAAGCTTGGAATTGCTCTGTCAGGCACAGGGACTCTTGATAATAAAGAGATTAACGAGTTCCTTTACTCCGACGGTCAACAACTGATAGGTTACATTGGGATATGCGGTTTTGGTGGAACAGGAACGCAGCTTGAAATCACCGGTATGGTACATCCGAATTATAGGCGCAAGGGCATCTTTACTCAATTGTATGAATTAGCCATAGCGGAATGCAAAAAAAGAAATTCAAGCAACATTCTTTTACTTTGCGATCGCCAATCTGCTTCTGGGCAGGCTTTCCTGAAAAGGATCGGCGCGGACTATAAGCATTCCGAATATGAAATGTACCTTGAGGCTTCGCACTCCGCGGTTTCACAAGAAGTAATGTGCGGCATTGCTTTACGAAAAGCGACAAATGCCGATGCCCGTGAGATCGCAAGGCAAAATGCCATTTATTTTAGCGACTCTGTTGACGTCACAACTTCCGATTCAAAAGAGAGCGATTCAGATTTACTCATACCTGAAGACGAAGAAAAACGGGGGATGACGATTTATCTTGCCGAGATAGACAATCATATAATCGGCAAAGTTCATCTGCAAATCAATGCAACAGTTAGTGGTATATACGGACTGGGTGTGCTGCCGGAGTTCCGTGGAAAAGGCTTTGGTCGAGCGTTGCTCCTTAGCGCGGTAAAAAAGCTGAAAGAATCACAGACAAGCGCAATCATGCTTCAAGTTGCCGCAGAAAACGCAACAGCCTTAAATCTCTATAAGTCCTGCGGGTTTTCGGAAACTTCGGTAATGGATTACTTCAGTTATCAATCAGGACGCCTCATTTCAGCTTGAAAGGAAGATCCGTATATTTTTTGAGACAAAAGACCTCTATACCCAGAAGTTATCCCTAGATGATGCCGTCCGCTTTCATCAGGTATGCACCCAGCCCTATATCCTCAAATGGATGGATGATTGGAATATGGAACCGGATCAGGTGGCGCGGCTGTGAATATGTCGCTCGCGTTGAACATGGCGCGTCGCTCGCGCTGTACACCAGCATCGCAAAAACTGGACACGCCCGTCGCGCACGTTGTACATTGACGCGCGGAGCCGCCGTGGTACAATGAAGATGCTTTTAGCCCTGCGCAGGATAGAGAAATGCTGGAGAGCAACTCGAGCGGCGACGGGGTGTTTGGCGGGAGCGCAGCGCCGGAGACGGGTGGTGCTTTCTTTTCAGGTTGCGAACCAACGCTGCGCTCCTGGAAAACGCAAAGCGAAAAACTCCGGGGTCTGGGGCAGAGCCCCAGTGCGGCCCGCAGGCCGCTATCCTTCCCCGCAGGGAGATCAGGCTTCCTTCGCGGCGATCCCGTTCAGTTTGCGCATGGAATCGCCATGGACAACGATCCTGTACGCGTCATGGACGAACCGGTCGCAAATGGCTTCTGCGACAATGGCCTCGCTGCCCAGGCGCGGAACCCAGTCGCAGGAATCCACCTGGGAACAGAAGATCGTGGACGTGTGTTGCTGCCGGCGTTCCATGAGTTCCATCATTTCCACTGTGTCGCTGTCGTTGAGCGGGTAGAGGAGCCATTCGTCCAGGATCAGCAGGGGTATGCGCTGGTAACGCCGAACCGTCTGCTTGTAAGTGCCCATGGCGCGAGCGGCGGCAAGCTCGCCCAACAGGTCGGGCAGGCGGATATAGCGCGTGGGGATCAGCTGCCGGTTGGCCGCCATGCCGAACGCGCAGGCCAGGTACGTTTTGCCGCTGCCGGTCGCGCCGGCTAAGATAATATTGTGGTGTGCAACCAGGTAGTGGCATGTGCCCAACCGCGTGATTTGCTCCTTGTTCAGGCCGCGTTCCGGGCGGTAGTCCACATCTTCCAGCGCGGCACCCGGGCAAGCGTACCCGGCCTCACGGATATACCGCTTCAGGCGGTTGGCGCGGCGGGCATCGCACTCGGCGTCGACAAGCATGCTGAACCGTTCCTCGAAAGAAAGGCTGTCTGCCGATTGGTCGCTGAAGTAGGCGCTGAAGGCTTTGGCCATATGGCTGAGTTTCAGATCCCGCAGTTTGGAAACGGTTACTTTGTCGAGCATCAGTCCCGCCCCCTTCCGAAATAGGCGGCTCCGCGCGTGAAGCCGACATTGGACGGTTTGACGGGTTTGGGTTCCTCTTCGCGGATCAAGTCCTGCCC
>DLFX01000227.1 GCA_002482405.1 Firmicutes bacterium UBA7709
ATCCACGTGGCTTTGGGAGGCGTAATGACGCTGCCTGGAATTGCGGGCTTCATCCTATCCATCGGCATGGCGGTTGACGGAAACGTCATCATATTCTCCAGAGTCCGGGAGGAAATCAAGAACGGCAAAACGGTCAGAGTCGCGGCTGTCTCCGGGTTTAAACGGGCGCTGGGAACGATCATCGACTCCCATATCACGACCATCATCGCCGGTATTGTGCTCTATCAGCTTGGGACAGGCTCTGTCAAGGGCTTTGCCATGACGCTGATGATCGGTATCCTTACCAGCTTGTTTACTGCGGTCGTCGTTACGCAGATCTATGTGGACGTCATTGCGGAATCGAAAACATTCAGCAAAAAGAAATATTTTGGAATAAAGGAGGCGCATGAGAATGTTTGATATTCAACATCAGTTTTCCTTTATGAAATACAGGAAATTTTACTACATTATCTCAGTTGCAATTATCGTGCTCGGCATCGGTATCGGAATGATCAGAGGTTATAATTACGGAATCGACTTCACTGGAGGTACCATGATGCAGCTCGACATGGGAAAACCTGTGACGGAAGCTACTATCGAAGATTTGCAGACGGTTCTCCATAGCGATAAGCTCGATGCCGACATCGTCGTAGCAGGAAAAGATAACGATCAGGTGATCATAAAGATGGTGCAGGCCCTTGACACGGATGCCCGGGACAAGACGCTGAATCATATCTTTGAGAAATTCAACCTTAACAACGATTCCGTCATGACCATAGAACAGTTTGGACCGTCGGTAGGGGAGATGCTGGAAAAGAACGCCGTGAAAGCGGTTCTTATCGCCAGCATCGGTATGCTGATCTATATCAGCATCCGGTTTGAGTGGAAATTCGGCCTGGCGTCCATCATCGCGGTGCTTCACGACGTTTTCGTTCTCCTGGCGTTTTATGGGATCTTCCATATGCCCATCAACAATCCGTTTATCGCTGCGGTGCTTACCATCGTGGGTTATTCCATCATGGACACCATTGTAATCTTCGACCGCGTGAGAGAAAATCTCGATATTATGAAGCGGACAAAATTGGAGGAACTGATCGACCACAGCATCAATCAGACCCTGGGACGTTCCCTGATGACGTCGGTCGCAACCGTCGTCGCAATCGTCCCGCTGTGCATCCTGGGCGGTGAAACCATTCGGGACTTCACCCTGCCTCTGATCATCGGTATTGCTGCAGGAACCTGCTCTTCCATCTTTATCGCAAGCCCGCTTTACTATCAGTTATGCGTAGCGACAGGCGGTTCAAAGTATAAGGCGAGGAAGAAGAAATAAAGAAAACAGGGATTAAAATTTATGGATCAGATGGAGGTATTTTTAAACGATCTGCTGAAGGTCAACCCAAACATCAACGTTGAATTGATCGAGAGGGCATACAAAAAAGCAGAGAGTTATCATGAAGGACAGTTGCGAAAATCGGGTGAACCATACTTGGTTCACCCTATTGAGGTTGCAAAGATACTGGCGGAGCTGGGCATGGATGAAAACACCATCGTCGCAGGGCTGCTCCATGATACTGTTGAAGATACCTCCTATTCAGAAGAAGCGCTGAAAGCTGATTTCGGGGAGGAAGTCGCCCTCCTTGTGGACGGCGTGACCAAGCTGGGAACCCTTGTTTACGAGAGCAAGGAGGAACGGCAGGCGGAAAACCTGAGAAAAATGTTTCTGGCCATGTCCAAGGACATCCGCGTTCTGATCATCAAGCTGTCGGACAGGCTTCACAACCTCAGGACCATCAATTATATGGATGAAGACCAGATCAGGGAGAAATGCAAGGAAACCCTTGAAATTTACGCTCCTCTGGCCAGCAGGCTCGGTATCTATGCCATGAAGTTCGAGTTGGAGGATATCGCGCTGAAGTATCTGGATCCGGAGGCCTACTACGATCTGGTCTCTCAGGTAAAGACCAAAAAAAAGCAGCGTGAANNCATCAGCGAGATCAAGGAAAGCCTGGACGACCTGAATATCCACTATGATATCACCGGCCGTTCCAAGCACTTTTACAGCATCTACCGGAAGATGAAATATCAGAACAAACAGCTGGAAGAGATCTTCGATTTGACGGCGATCCGCATCATCGTAGATACCGTAAAAGACTGCTATGCGGTTCTTGGTGTAGTCCACACCATGTGGAAGCCGATTCCCGGCCGCTTTAAGGATTACATAGCGATGCCCAAACCAAACCGTTATCAGTCTCTGCACACCACCGTCATCGGAGATAACGGAGAGCCCTTTGAGATACAGATCCGAACCTATGAGATGCACCGCATCGCGGAATACGGCATCGCGGCCCACTGGAAATATAAAGAGGGCGTGTCGGAGGACAAGGAAGAGGGAAAGCTGGCCTGGCTGCGGCAGACCCTGGAATGGCAGAAGGATCTCAACGATCCCCGGGAATTTATGGAGACCCTGAAGGTGGACCTCTTTTCCAATCAGGTGTTCGTGTTCACTCCGAAGGGAGACGTCATCGAGCTTCCTGCCGGGTCCACGCCTCTGGACTTCGCTTTTAAGATCCACTCGGCCATCGGCGTAAAGTGTATCGGCGCGAAGGTCAACGGAAAGATGGTTCCCATCGACCACACGCTGAAAAACGGGAATATCGTTGAAATCGTGACATCCGCCAACTCCAAGGGACCGAGCATCGACTGGCTCAAGATCGCCCAGAGCAGCAACGCCAGGAACAAGATCCGGCAGTGGCTGAAGAAGGAAAGCAAATCCGATAATACGGATAAAGGGAAGGAGATGCTGGAAAAGTACGCCAAGCGGAAAGGTTACGAAACCCAGCAGATCCTCAAATCCCAATATATCAATAAATGCGCAAAGGCCTTCAACCTTGCGTCGGCAGACGACCTCTACACCGCCATCGGCTCCGGCGGCGTCCTCATGAGCAAAGTCCTGACTATGCTTCTGGGCTACTACCACGACGATAAGCAGTCCGAGCTGAGGCGAAAAGAGAAAGCCGAGCAGGCTGAAGAAGGCAGGAAAAAAATCAAACATAAGGAACAGACAGGAGTCACCGTCAAGGGTGTCGACAATCTCCTGATCCGTTTCTCCAAATGCTGCAACCCGGTTCCCGGCGATGAGATCATTGGGTTTATCACAAAGGGCAGGGGCATTTCCGTTCACCGGAAGGACTGCATCAACGTCCTATCCCTTCCGGAGGAGGAGAGACAGAGATTTATCGAGGTTGAATGGGATCAGCAGAAGGAAAACATGTCCTATGACACCGATATCAATATCCTGGCGGAGGATAGAAAGGGCCTGTTCTCAGACCTGTCGAGAGTCTGCGAGGACATGGACGTCCACATTGCGGGCGTCAACGCGAAGAGCGCCAAGGACGGCGTTGTGAACATCACAATGACGCTGTCCATATCCAACACGGGACAGATTGAAAAGGTCCTGAGATCGCTCCGCAGCATCCAGGGCGTAGCGGACGTCTACCGGGCGATCATATAGAGGAGTTTTATTTATGCGGGCAGTTGTTCAGAGAGTGGTAAAAGCCGACGTAACCGTCGAAGAAAAGGTCACCGGTTCCATCGAAAAGGGCCTCATGGTGCTTTTAGGAGTGGAGGATGAAGATGAAGAAGCGGACGCGGCTTATATGGCGGAAAAGATATCAGGCCTGCGCATCTTTGAAGACGAAGAAGGAAAAATGAATTTATCAGTCAAGGACGTCGGCGGCGACCTTCTGGCAGTATCGCAGTTTACCCTGTTCGGAGACTGCAGGAAGGGAAAGCGGCCGAGCTTTATTAAAGCCGCAAGGCCGGAGAAGGCAAACGGGTTGTNNGTAGCTCTTTGCCAGGAGCAGGGGCTGCGCGTTGAAGAAGGAATATTTCAGGCCGAGATGTTGGTAAGGATATATAACGACGGGCCTGTTACGATATTGATAGACAGTAAAAAAGTGTTTTAGCGGGACGCTGTGAGATTTGCAGCCGTCCCATGCAATGGAAAGGAAATCCCATGATCGTAAAGAGCTTTCACTCAGGGCCTTTGGCTGTAAACTGCTATGTTGCAACGGATGAGACAACAAAAAAGACTTTTGTCGTCGATCCGGGCGGACATAATATTGATATGGTAAACTATATCAAAGACAATCATTTTGAACTTGAATACATCATCCTGACTCACGGCCACGGCGACCATATCGGCGGAGTGCCGGACCTGATGAGGGAGTTTCCAAAAGCGAAGCTTGCAATAGGTATTTTCGACAGAGTTATGCTAGAAGACGCTGATTTGAACATGTCGACGATGATTTTCGGACATCCGGTTTCCCTTACGCCTGATCTCTGCCTGACCGACGGGGAAACTCTGAAGGTCGGAAATATGGAACTGAAGGTCCTTAACACGCCGGGGCATACGCCGGGAGGTATCAGCATCCTGGTTGGAGACACGGTTTTCAGCGGAGACACCCTCTTTGAACAGTCCATCGGGAGGACGGATTTTCCGGGCTCCTCCTATTCCGATATCGTAAAGTCCATTCGGGAAAAGCTCTTTACCCTGCCCGACGAGACGAAGGTCCTGCCGGGGCATATGGGGTCCACCACCATCGGTTTTGAAAAGGAGAACAATCCTTTTGTATAGAATCCGTTTACCCCAGGGAAAGAATAAGTATGAATTTGAAGAGCTGGTTAAGGTATTCCTGAAACCCGGTGATTATGAATTTGTCGAATCGCCGGAAGTGAAAGATATCGCAGACAAGAACGAATTCAAACGGTTCCTGTTTCGGGAACTGCAGCGCTGTACGGGAGAGACCCCCGACTGGGGAATCCTGACCGGGGTGAGGCCTGTAAAGCTTGCGGGGGAGCTGCTGGACCGGGAGGGCTCGGCAGAGAGAGTGAGAGATATCCTGATTCAGGACTATTATCTGACAGCCGAAAAGACACGGCTGCTTCTGGATCTCGTCGCATATCAGAGAAGGATTTTGAATGCAAGCCCTCGGGAGGCGATAGGCCTTTACATCGGAATCCCGTTCTGTCCCACCAGGTGCGTCTACTGTTCCTTCCCTTCCAATCAGGGAAAGGGTGCGGATATCGCCGCATATCTGGATGCCCTTCATCGGGAGATTTCCTTCACGGCGGAGCACATGAAAGAGAAGGGCTGGTATCCGGAGTCCGTCTATATCGGCGGGGGGACCCCCACAACTTTGGACCCGGAGCAATTGGACGAGCTTCTCGATCATGTGACAAAAGATTTTGATCTGAGCCATTTGAGGGAGTTTACCGTGGAAGCGGGCCGTCCGGACACCATTACGGCGGAAAAGCTCGCGGTGATCAAAAAGCATAATGTACAGCGCATCAGCATCAATCCTCAATCCATGAACGTGCCGACCCTGGAACGGATCGGACGGGCCCACCGGCCGGAGGATATCGAAGAAGCCTTCGGGCTGGCGAGGGAAGCGGGGATTCCGATGATCAACACCGACGTCATCGCCGGGCTGCCGGAGGAAGAGGCGGAGGATTTTGTCCGGACAATGGAACAAGTCCTGGCTCTGGGGCCGGAGAACATCACCGTTCACACCCTGGCTCTGAAGCGGGCCTCAAGGCTGAAGGAGATCGACGGGTCATACAGCTATAAACAGGGGAAACGGGTCAGAACTATGCTGGACCGGGCGAAAGAAATGCTGGATCAGGCGGGCTATGAGCCCTATTATTTATACCGGCAGAAGCAGATGACGGGAAATTTCGAAAATGTGGGCTACGCCAGGGGCGATACCGCCGGGATCTACAACATCCGCATTATGGAGGAAGCCCAGACCATCATC
>DLFX01000369.1 GCA_002482405.1 Firmicutes bacterium UBA7709
ATCCACATTGCGGCCAACAACGGGCTCCCCATCGTTTACAAGGAAGGGACCTACATAGAAAAGAACTTCAGAAAAATATTGGATCGGATCATAGAAGCATCGTAGGATGCTTCTTTTTATCGGGAGCCGGGAAGCGAAGGAGAGTTGATATGACGGGACATGAAGTGAATATAATGGGACATTTGGGATTCTCGTATGTAGGCTGCATTTATCTGCTGATGCTGTTTATACCCAATCTAGCTTGGGCAAGGCATAAACCGGAAGGCTACGATGCCTCGCACGAAAATAGGTTTTTAATGACGTTGGAACGTGCGGGACAGGTGATGGTCACCTGCGCTGCAGTGGTTTTTACGGATTATAATATTAAAGAGCTTTCCTCATGGAGCCTGTGGCAGGCCTTGTCGTTTATATTTATGATCCTTTACGAATTATATTGGATCCGGTACTTTAGGAGCGGTCATACGCTGAAGGATTTCTATAAGCGCTTCTTGGGAATACCTGTACCGGGAGCAACTCTGCCGGTACTAGCATTTCTGCTGCTAGGGGTCTATGGAAAGGTGATCTGGCTTATTATCGCGGTGATCATTCTCGGCATCGGTCATATTGGGATCCATTTACAGCACTGGAAGGACTGCAAAGCAGAAATTAAAGATTAGATTACGCTCCTTAAGATATATATTGCTAAAAATTGATGATCTTGCTTCTGATTCCCACATTCAGCACGATGCCCAGGGCAATCATGTTTGCCACCACGGAGGAGCCGCCGTAGCTGATAAAAGGCAGGGTGATGCCGGTAACCGGCATGATTCCCATCGCCATTGCGACATTCTCGAAGATCTGAAAGCAAAACATGGCAAGGATCCCGATCACCACCAGGGAACCGTACATATCCTTGGCGTTGTCTGCGATTTTGAGTATCCGGTATAGGAAAACAGTATAAAGAATGATAACTACGGCGCCTCCGATCATTCCAAGCTCTTCCGAAATGACGGAAAAGATGAAATCGGATTTTTGCACCGGCAAAAACTTCAATTCCTTTTGAGTGCCCTGAAACAGGCCTTTCCCAAAGACGCCGCCGGAACCGATGGCTACCTTTGAATTCCAGACCTGATAATTCCCGGGCAGAGACATGATCTCCGGATGGNNTCGATCCTTTCCTTTTGATGGGACGCCATAAAGCGGTAAAGAATCGGCATGGAAATCAGAAAAACGCCGCCCAGCTTCGCAAAGAGCTTGTAATCGATTCCTGCCGCAAAAAGCATAACTACCGTTATGACACACATAACGACGGCGGTACCGAGATCTTCCTTCAGGATGATGACGATAAAAGGCGCGGCATAGAGACCCGCCATTGCGATACCTTTCAGCGTATATAAATTGCCCCGGTTTCTGGTCAGATAGGTTGCAAAGAAAAGCACAAAGGATATCTTGACGAGCTCCGAGGGCTGCATATCGACAGGACCCAGGTCCACNNGAACCATATTGCTCTATTCCCAGGCCGGGGATATAGACCGTCAGGAGAAAGAGGATGGATCCGATATAGAGGATCTTTTCCAGGCTTTCAAAGGTTTTGTAGTCAAAGAGGAGAACGATGCACAACGCGGCCGCCCCCAGACAATAGGCGGAAAATTGCACCGTGATATCCCTTGTGATGATGAACTGGCCATTATAGGATGTGCTGCCCACCATGATAATGCTGATCACAGCGAAGCACACCGGGAGAAACAACAGCGTTTTATCTATATTTNNATAATATCCCTTTATAATATCCTCTTTTGGAAAATGTTCATTAAGCCCTTAACAGTGATTTTTTGGAAAATATCGCCGTCGAACCAAGTTAATTCAACTTGACATCAGGTCACGCTAAACATTATAATATATATTGTGTAGTTATATCAATATTTAATTACGTAATGCTGATATTTAGTTATTCGTCCGGGATTTGACGGGCGTTAGAAAATTTNNAGGGAGGTGTATTAACATAGGAATAGGAACGACAGTACTCATTGGAATTGTTGCCTTGGCCTTCGGGCTGTTGGTTGGATATATATTCAGGAAAAACGTGGGAGAAAAAGCCATCGGAAGCGCTGAACAAAAAGCGAAGAATATAATCCTCGATGCTGAAAACAGATCGGAGACCATAAAAAAGGAAATAACCATTGAAGCAAAAGAAGAAGCTCACAGAATGAGAAGTGAGGTTGAGCGTGAGATCAGAGAAAGAAGAGCGGAAATCCAAAGATCGGAAAAAAGACTGATTCAGAAGGAAGAGGCCATCGATCGAAAGACAGAAAATTTAGAGAAGAAAGAAGAAGGCATTACACAAAAAGAACAGACACTGATTGATAAACAGCATGAACTGGATGGATTCATAGCAAAGCAGATTGAAGAACTGGAAAGAATCTCCGGTTATACGGTAGACGAGGCAAAGAATGTTTTGCTCTCCAATATCGAAAAGGAGATCAGATACGAAGCATCAGTCATGATCAAGGATATCGAATCCAAAGCCAAGGAAGAAGCCGATAAAAAGGCAAAGGAAATTATCACCGGAGCGATCCAGAGATGTGCGGCAGACCATGTCGCAGAGAGCACCGTTTCGGTAGTACCTCTTCCAAATGACGAAATGAAAGGCAGGATCATCGGAAGAGAAGGAAGGAACATCAGGGCGATCGAAACCCTGACGGGCATTGATCTGATCATCGATGANNGCGGTTATCCTGTCCGGCTTCGATCCGGTCAGAAGAGAGATCGCCAGACTGTCCCTTGAAAAGCTCATCGTAGACGGCAGGATTCATCCGGCCAGAATCGAAGAGATGGTTGAAAAAGCGGAAAAAGAAGTAAATAATATTATTAAGGAAGAAGGAGAGCAGGCGACATTTGAGGTAGGCATACATAATCTTCATCCGGAATTGATAAAACTTCTTGGAAGATTAAAGTACAGAACAAGTTATGGACAAAACGTCCTGAAACATTCGGTGGAAGTAGCCCATCTGGCAGGCTTGATGGCTGGAGAATTGGGACTTGATGTCAAGACTGCCAAGAGAGCAGGTTTGCTTCACGACATCGGGAAATCCATCGACCACGAGGTGGAAGGGACCCACGTTGATATCGGCATCGATCTTTTGAGGAAATATAAAGAATCGGAAACCATCATCAACGCCATGGCCGCTCACCACGGCGACTACGAGGCAAAGAGCATGGAAGCGGTTCTCATAGCGGCTGCGGACGCCTTATCGGCTGCAAGGCCGGGCGCCAGGAGAGAAACTCTTGAAACCTATATCAAGAGACAGCAGAAGCTGGAGGAGATCGCCAACACGACGCCCGGAGTTGAACGATCCTACGCGATTCAGGCCGGCCGCGAGATCAGGATCATCGCAAGACCGGAAGAGATGAACGACGAGGAGATCGTATTCCTGGCAAGAGAGATCAGCAAGAAGATCGAAAGCGAGCTGGAATATCCGGGACAGATCAAGGTCAATGTGATCAGAGAAACAAGAGCAATCGAATATGCAAAATAAAGAAGAGGCTTACGCCTCTTCCTTTATTGAGGAGTGTAATATGTTCGTTTATTTGGACAACAGTGCGACGGCGAAGCCCTATGGCGAGGTTGTCGCGAAAATGATTCAATATATGGAAACCGACTTCGGGAATCCTTCTTCCCTGCATCGGATGGGGATTGCGGCGGAGAAGGCGATGAAGGATGCCCGAAAATCGGCGGCGGCTTCCCTGGGAGCCAGAGAAGAGGAAATCTATTTCACCTCAGGCGGGACGGAAGCGGATAATACGGCTATTTTCGGCGCTGTTCAGGCCAGAAAGCGGAGAGGCAATAAGATCGTCACTTCCCGTATTGAACATCCGGCGGTGCTGGAAAGCTGCCGAAAGCTTGAAGCATTGGGATTTCAGGTAGAGTACATTCCCGTTGACCGTGAGGGAGTCGTCGATATGCAGGCTTTGGAAAGCGCGCTGGATGATCAGACCATATTGATTACGATCATGCAGGTAAACAATGAAGTCGGGTCCATTCAGCCGATTTCCGAGATTGCTGAACTGAAAAACAGGGTTGGCGGCAAGCAGGGCGCGGAGATCCTGCTCCACACGGATGCGGTCCAGTCCTATGGGAAGATGCCCATTCTGCTTGCCGGGATCGATCTGCTTTCCGTCAGCGGGCACAAGATTCACGGACCTAAAGGGGTCGGCGCGCTCTACGTCAGAAAAGGCCTGAACATACAGCCATATATCTTTGGAGGCGGACAGGAGAGCGGACTGCGGTCCGGCACTGAAAACGTGCCTGCCATCGCCGGATTTGGTGTCGCCGCGGACCTGTGCCGCAAGGACATGACGAGGCGGATCGAATCCATGAAGGCGATAAAAAAACATCTGGCGGATGGGATTTGTTCGGAGATTCCGGACATCAGGATCAACGGTTCTGCGGAGGGGAGCCCGGCTATTCTGAATGTGAGCTTTCTGGGTGTCCGGGGCGAGGTGCTCCTCCATNNCGGTTCGGCCTGTTCTTCCAACAAAAAAGGTCAGAGCCATGTCCTGAAGGCCATGGGGCTTTCAGACAAGGAGATCGAAGGAGCGATCCGGTTCAGTTTCGGCGGATTCAATACGCTGGAAGAGATGGATTACGTTCTGGATCAATTAAAGACGGCGGTTCAGAAAATCAGAAAGTTAGGCAGTTTCAGATAAGGGCTCGCTTCGATAAGACGGTGTGAGCCAAGTAAAAAAAGAGGAAGGTTTAATGGCGGAGGAAATTTTAAAAACTGACGATAGAAATACGTTTATTGTAAGATGCGGCGAGGTTGCGCTGAAAGGCCTGAATAAACCGTATTTTGAGCGAATGCTGGTGGACCGCATCAAAAGGGTGCTAAAAAAGCACGACGGTGTGGAAGTGAAGAGAAACGAGGGGCTTATCTTTGTGAGGGCTCCGAAGGAGATCGATTCCGAGTTGATCACAGGCGATATCTCAAGGGTGTTCGGCGTGGCTTCCATCAGCCCGGCGGTTGAAACGGCTTCCGATATGGATGAAATCGGAAAAGCCGCGGTGGAGTACATGCTGCAATTGATCGAGAAAAAGGGAGTAAAGACATTCAAGGTCGATGCGAAGCGCGCCGACAAGAATTTTCCTGTCAAATCCCCCGACATTGCGAGACAGATCGGCGCGAAAGTCCTGATCGGATGCAAGGTGCTGAAGGTCGATGTGCATCATCCTGACTGTCTGCTTTTTATCGACGTCAGGAGAGGAAAATCCTATATCTACGAGCAGAAAATCTCAGGGTTCGGGGGTCTGCCCCTGGGCACCAACGGAAAGGGCATGATCCTTCTATCCGGCGGGATCGACAGCCCGGTGGCGGCCTGGATGATGGCAAAGCGCGGAATGCTCATCGAAGCGGTCCATTTTCATTCCTACCCTTACACCAGTGAACGGGCCCGGGAAAAGGTCGTGGACCTTGCCGGCATCGTCGCCGGTTACTGCGGCAGGTTCAAGATGCACATCATCAATCTCCTGCCCATTCAGGAGTTGATCGTTCAGAACTGCCCGGAAGAGGAGACTACGATCCTGGTTCGCCGTTTCATGATGAAGATCGCGGAAAAGGTGGCTCAGGAAACCGACTGCTGCATGCTGATCACAGGAGAAAACCTGGGGCAGGTGGCGAGCCAGACGGCGGAAGCCCTGGTGGTCACGGATCAGTCGGTGCAGATGCCGGTCATGAGGCCCCTCATCGCCATGGACAAGGTAGACATCATGGAAATGGCCAAAAATATCGGGACCTTTGAGACTTCTATCCTGCCCTATGAGGACTGCTGCACCGTGTTTCTGCCCAAGCATCCGACGACAAAGCCGAAGCTGGCCAAGATCCTCGAGTCGGAAAGCAGGCTGAATGTGGAGCAATTAGTTGCGGACGCCGTTGCGTCCAAGGAAACCGTCACCATCTATCCGGCGGAATAAATTGTAATTCAGGCGCCGTACCATCAAGTTGATCAACCTGAAGGCGGATATAACTGACTCTGAAATGACTTGAGCGCTTTTGTAAATATTATCATCCGTGTCGAGCAAGATTTTTAGCAAGTATTAAGAATTTGATCGCTTCAAATTTTAATACTCTAAAAATCGCGAGATGAGGATTGATAATATCAAAAGCGCGAAGGAATTGAAGAGTCAGTTATACCGCCTTTTCGACAAAAATAGAATCAAATCCCCTGAATTTCTCAGCGACAGGAAAAGGACAAGCCTGTATAATTAGGAAGNNGGACAGGCCTGTATAATAGAGCAGAGGGGGGTTTTTTATATGCAGATAGAATTTGAAATGACAGACGATATCCTGATCTCAAATTTAGACGGGGAACTGGATCACCATACTTCAGCCGTTATCAGAGAAGAAATCGACAAAACGATCGATACCTTTCATTCAAAACATCTCATCTTCAATTTTAAAAAAGTAACCTTTATGGACAGTTCAGGCATCGGCGTCATCATGGGCCGGTATAATAAAATACTGCAGCTGGGGGGCAAGCTGGTCATCACAGGCTGCAATGAATATATCGACAGGATTCTTGATATGGCGGGCATTTATACCATAGCTGACCGGGTGAACACCATCGGGGAGTCCATTGAGAAAATAAAATCATTGAATACTGATGAGGAGGCGAAGGACGGGAATGAGTAACGCAATGGAAAAAGATAAGATTCTGAATCAAATGAAGCTTGAATTTCTGAACCGGTCGGAGAATGAAAGCTTTGCGCGGGTAGCGGTGGCGGCGTTCGTGGCTCCNNTGGATCCTACCGTCGAAGAATTGACGGAAATAAAAACGGCAGTGTCCGAAGCCGTCAGCAATGCGGTCATCCACGCATACAAGGAAGATGAAGGTGGCCTGGTAACGGTTGAGTGCACGATAAATGAGGGCAGACGCGTAATCATTACCGTATCGGACAATGGAATCGGGATCGAGGATGTGGAACTTGCGAGGGAGCCTTTATACACGTCAAAGCCCGGGGAAGAGCGCTCGGGAATGGGATTTACCGTAATGGAAAGCTTTATGGACAAGCTAGATGTGGAATCGGCTCCCGGAGAGGGTACCAAAGTTACAATGATTAAGAATCTGGATTATGTCTCATGAGCTCCAATTATGTGACGAGAAGCAAAGAGGATACATACGACCTGATCGAATCTGCAAAAAATGGCGATGAATGGGCCAGAGAAGAGCTGATCAAGCAGAACACCGGATTGGTCAAGAACATTGCGCTGAAATTCATGGGAACAGGATATGAGCTGGACGATCTGCTTCAAATCGGCTACATCGGGCTGTTAAAGGCCGTCGACCGCTTTGACAGCAGCTATGGCGTGATGTTTTCCACTTATGCGGTTCCCATGATACTGGGTGAGATCAGGCGATATCTGCGGGATGACGGCAGAATCAAGGTCGGCAGGCAGGTCAAGCAGGATATCAAAAACATGAAGCATCTTCAGGAGTCGTTTTATAATGAAAACGGAAGATATCCGAAGATCAGCGAGCTTGCCGAGTTAATGGAGATGGAGACCGAGCAGGTCCTTAGCCTGATGGAAGCCAGCGATGCGCTGACAAACCTCGAAAGCCTGGATGATCCCGACAGGCAGGAAAAGCAGGGGCGTGAACCTTATACCGATACGGAACAGCGAAACATCGATATGATCCATCTCAAAAGCATGATCGGAAAACTGACAAACAAGGAGCGGCAGATCATTGTATTGAGATATTTCAAGGATATGACACAGCAGCAGGTTGCGGGGAAGATGGGGATTTCCCAGGTGCAGGTATCTCGGATCGAAAAAAAGATACTTGCGTCGCTGAGAGAGCAAATGGAATAGAGGGTCGCTTCTTCATCATAATGATGAAAGGAGGGCTCTTTTTTTTTGCCTTTAACCGGCGGTAAAAGGGCGAAGGGGTGCAATTTTTTTGTCACTTGCCGTCTAATTGTAGAAATCCATATATTAAAATTTATGGAGAATTTTAATAGCTAAGTTTGTTAACTGACGGACACATTATTGTTAAATCATGCACAAAATTTAGCAGCTTCACAGGTTTGCTGAAAGCACCCGAAACATCTGAATTTTCAGTATATTTAGGGTTTTTGCGTACCTCAAAAAAAACATCAGAATGTGATGAGAAAAGGTTGCAAAAAGGTAAAAAATAGTGTTTACTTTATATGTATAATGTTATTTTTATAACGAGGTTCACGCCTGGTTAGAAACGCAAGCTGTAAGAAAGACTTCTACAGCCGAAAATTTTCCATGGATGCGTTGTAACAAGAAAACGTTATGATGTCCCGAAAAGAGACTTGATAAATTGAGTTTAAGGAGGCTTAACATGGACTTTCAATTGACGAAAGAANNTAGAATTGGTAAGAAAAATGGTAAGAGAGTTTGCTGTTAATGAAGTGGAGCCAATTGCCGCAGACATTGACAAAGAACACAGATTCCCCATCGAAAATGTGAAAAAGATGGGCGAGTACGGTCTGATGGGAGTACCTTTTCCTACAGAGTTGGGCGGCGCAGGCGGAGATCACATCTCCTACGCGATCACGGTTGAGGAACTTTCAAGAGTATGCGCGTCGACAGGCGTTATCTGTTCTGCGCATACATCGCTGTGCTGCTGGCCGATCTGGGCTTGGGGGACCGATGAACAAAAGCAGAAGTATCTGATTCCTCTTGCAAAAGGTGAAAAGCTTGGCGCATTCGGACTGACCGAACCAAACGCGGGAACCGACGCCGCGGGACAGCAGACGAGAGCGGTTGACATGG
>DLFX01000279.1 GCA_002482405.1 Firmicutes bacterium UBA7709
TATGTGATCAACACCTGCACCGTCACAGGATTGTCCGACAGAAAATCGAGGCAGTTTATCCGGCGGGTCAAGAAGATCAACCCCGGCAGCATTACCGCCGTCATCGGCTGTTACGCCCAGGTAAGTCCCGACGAGGCGAAAAATATTGAAGGGGTAAATATCGTGGCGGGGACAAACGAAAAGAACAGGCTGCCCGATTACATCGAGGAGTATGCCGCGGCAAAGGGCGTCGAATGCCATATCAGAAAGTGGGAACAGCTGACGGAATATGAAGAGACCGGCATTATCACCTCCATGGATTCCAGGACCAGGGCGTTTATCAAGGTCCAGGAGGGCTGCAACAGGTTTTGTTCCTATTGCATCATACCCTATGCGAGAGGCGCGGTGAGAAGCCGGGCAAAAGAAGAGATTATAAAAGAGGCGGAGAGCCTGATAAATCAGGGATTTAAAGAATTGGTCCTCACCGGGATCAACACGGCTCTGTACGGCATGGAAGGCTCCGCGGGTGACAAGGTTACAGACAGCGCCCCCGGTGCGGCGGATAATGGAGAAGAGATCTACGGCATTGAGGTTATCGTCAAGGCCTTGAACGAACTTCCCGGGGATTTCAGGATCCGGATCGGTTCTCTGGAGCCAAACGTCATCGATGCCGAATATGCCGCAAGGCTTTTGAAATATGAACGGCTTTGCTCCCACCTGCACCTCTCTTTGCAGAGCGGCAGCGACCGGATCCTCAGGGAAATGAACCGCAGCTACAGCGGCGCGGAATATTTAAATCTGGTGGATATGCTGAAGAGACACGATACGGGATACGGGATCACGACGGATATCATTGTCGGATTTCCCGGAGAGACGGAGGAGGATTTCCGGGACAGCTGCGATATGGTGAAGAAGGCAGGGTTCTGTAAGGTCCACGTATTCAAGTATTCCAGGAGAGAGGGTACGAAGGCCGCCCAAATGGAGGGACATATCGCTCCTGATGTGAAATCCAAAAGGAGCGAGAGGCTGATCCGCATTTCGGAAGAGGCGGCGCGGGAGTTTTTCTCGCGGAACATCGGGTCCACCCGGAGGGTTCTGCTGGAGCAGTACGACCCCGAAACCGGACTTTTGGAAGGTTTGTCGGACAATTATATCAAGGTGTACTGCCAGGGCGGAAGCGGGCTTTGCAATTCTTTCGTGGACGCGGAGCTGATTGAGCTTTACCTCGACGGGGTAAAAGGGAATATTATGAGAGATTAACGAGATCAAGAGGAGGCAAAGATGAAAAAACGATTTATTATCATATTGGCTTTTATGATGGTTTTCGGCTTGATGCTGATGCCGGGATGCGGCGCCAAGGATGACGGCTCATCCCAGGGACAGGATGGGACGGATAAAAACGGACAGACCCAGGCCGAGGACCAGAGTTCAGAGGAAGCGCCAGCCTCCGTCAGCCTTGCCAGTTTCCGAACTCAGGATATCGACGGGAACGAGGTGAATCAGGATATCTTTAAAGACTATCCGCTGACCCTGGTAAACGTCTGGGGGACTTACTGCGGACCCTGCCTTGAGGAAATGCCTTATCTGGGAGAGCTGCACAAAGAGTATGCGGACAAGGGAGTCAACATCGTCGGCATCGTCATCGACGCCCAGGATGAAGACTTGCAGATCATAGAGGATCAGAGAAAACTTGTAAAGGAAATCGTGGAAAAGACGGGGGCGGATTACACGCATCTGGTGGTATCAAACGACTTGATCGAGTCGGTGCTGACTCAGTTTGACGCCATCCCGGCAAGCTTTTTTGTTGACAGCTCCGGAAACGTGGTCAGCGAATTATATATCGGCTCCAGATCGAAGAAAGATTGGGTTGATCTCATTGAAAAAACAATGGAAAAACAGCAGCTATAAGGATAGCGCATATAATACGGCCAATACGGCGGATTCTGACGGAAAGGGCGGCGGCAGAAAAGGGATCCTGCTGCCTGCGGCGCTCCTGTGCATCGGCGCCGCCTTTGTTTACCTGGGCGTCAGCCGGGGAGAAATGGGGGTGGTGCTTGTGAAAGCAATCAACATCTGCCTGGAGTGTATCGGCATTGGCTAGCCTGTTTCGAACAGCGAAAGCCCGCGTCCGCCTGTGGGTCCAGATCGGATTTACGGCGGTCACCAACGGGTATGTGAAGGGTTTTACCAACGGCAGCATCTATACCGGATCCCTGAAATCCTTCTGCGTGCCGGGCCTGAACTGTTATTCCTGTCCAGGGGCCCTGGGTTCCTGCCCCATCGGAGCGGTGCAGGCTGTCATCGCCACAAGGAATTTCAATTTTTCTTATTATTTAGCCGGCTTTTTTCTCATGGTGGGCGCCCTTTTAGGGCGGTTTGTCTGCGGCTGGCTTTGTCCCTTCGGACTGGTGCAGGATCTCCTTCATAAAATTCCATGGGGAAAGAAAATCACCGAGGTAAGGGGAGACCGGTACCTGCGCTTGCTAAAGTATGCGATTCTTCTGGTGTTTGTCATCCTGCTCCCCATGTTTGTCCTCGACATTGTCGGTCAGGGCGAACCGTGGTTCTGCAAATGGATCTGCCCCTCGGGCACCCTGCTGGCGGGGTGGCCTCTGGTGGCGCTGAATTCCGGCATCAGGCAGGCCGCCGGATTTCTGTTCGCCTGGAAGAACCTGATTCTTTTCGCTTTGATCATACTTTCGGTCCTGGTGTACCGCCCGTTCTGCAAATATCTTTGTCCTCTCGGGGCGATCTACGGACTTTTCAATCCCATTGCTTTGTACAGGCTTCAGGTCGATCCGGAAAAGTGTACAGACTGCGGGGATTGTCAAAAGGCGTGCAGGATGAATATATCTGTTAACGTGAATCCCAACAGTCCGGAGTGCATTCGGTGCGGAGACTGTGTCCGGGCATGCGGTTTTCATGCGATTTCAAAAGTTTCCTACCAAAAACAGGAGGGAAATGGTATACTGAATTGTAAGAATTCAGCGGAAAGGCAAGAGTAGGGGGTAAGCCTTATGGGAAAGTATTTTATACCCATCGCTATCGGTATCTGCCTTTTATCCACCGCTGTGATAACGGCTGTGGGGCAGAATTTTATCAGCAGGCATCCCGACCGGGAACTCTGCGTGGAAAGCCGAAGCTGCGCCATAAATTATATGCATCATTTAGAGACAAAAGAAAATCAAGAACAGGAGTGAAAACATGTCAGATTGTATTTTTTGCATGATCGCAAACAAGGACATTCCTTCAAAGATCGCTTATGAGGACGACGAAATCATAGTTTTTCACGATTTGGAGCCCCAAGCTCCCGTCCATGTGCTGCTTATTCCGAAAAAACATATCTCATCGCTTTCCGATCTGCAGCCTGGAGACGCCGAGCTGATCGCGCATCTCATGATGAAGGTGAAGGATGTGGCGAGGGAACTGGGTCTGGAAAACGGTTATCGCCTGGTCAACAACTGCGGCGAGGACGGGATGCAGACGGTAAAACATTTGCACTTCCATTTGCTGGGAAAAAGGAAAATGACATGGCCTCCGGGCTGATAAAATCCATTTGTTTGAATGCACGGCGAAAGTCGAAAAAAAACTTGCCTAATATGCAGAAAGCATGTATAATATTTTCGTTATAGGTAATTCCGTTCTTGATGACGAGGCGTCATTGAATTGTTTTGTCTCGTCAGAAGCATCTAAGATATTTCAAAATACGGAGGGAGGGGAATGAATAAATGGCACAAGTAGTTGTAAGAGAAAACGAAAGTTTGGAAAGCGCGCTGAAAAGGTTTAAGCGTTCTTGCGCAAGAGATGGAGTAATGTCTGAGCTCAGAAAAAGAGAGCATTATGAAAAGCCTAGCGTAAAGAGAAAGAAGAAATCGGAAGCCGCGAGAAAAAAGGCGAAGAAATTCTAAAAAGAAGGTGTAAGGCCCAATGTCTTTAAAAGACAGACTACTGAATGATTTCAAGGAAGCCATGAAGGCAAAGGATGAAATCAGAAAAAACACGGTAAATTTAGCCCGGGCTGCGATCAAGCAGTACGAGGTGGACAATAGAGCAGAACTGGATGATCAGGGAGTTTTGGAAATCCTGACCAAACAGGTGAAAATGAGAAAAGATGCCCTCTCTGATTTTGAAAAAGCAGGAAGAACGGATTTACTGGATGCCTATAACAGAGAAATAGAAATTTTGATGGAGTATCTGCCCAAACAGCTTACGGAAGAGGAAGTCACCGAAATCGTAAAAGCGACAGCGGCCGAACTCGGGATCGAGGGCGGCAGGCAGAACATGGGGAAACTCATCGGAGCCGTCATGCCGAAGGTAAAAGGTGTTGCGGATGGAGGCCTGNNGTAAAAAAAATAACTGAAGGGCTGCTCTGACAAAACATAGATCCAAAAGAAAAAAACCTGGTTGGAAACAACCAGGTTATTTTTTATGCCCGAAAACATAAAATTGTACTGAAGGCTTTGTGCGCCTGTCGACGTATGCCGGCGGAGTCAATGCAAATTTCTACCGTGAGGTGTCTATGAACGTCAGAGAAGAATTATTGTTTGATTTCAGCATCAATATGCCACGTCTTCTCATCAGCGGGAAAACCGGCATTCTTGATAATGTGAAAAAGATTATATTCATAACTGAAAACAGCATCGTCGTCGATCACGGCAGCCGGTTCAGCGCGGTGAACGGAGACATGCTTCGCGTGACCCTCATCGAAGAGGAGAGAATGATCATCACGGGGGACATAAAATCAGTGGAGTTCTACGTTGGAAAAAAGGGTGATTCCAATGAATAGCGGCAGAGGTTTTATGGAACATTCCATCCGGATCAAGGTGGAAGGCTTTGAACAGCAGAAGCTGCTGTCGGAGTGTATCAGAAGAGGCATTCCGGTCAAGGATATCCATACCGTCAGCGATATTGAAATGTCTCTTACCGTCATGGAGTGGGATTACCAGGAATTTCTCAGGATCACCAAAAACCGATATCGGNNNNGAAAGCGGATACAAGCCCGCCGCAAAAAAAGTTTTCAGTAAAAAAAGCACGATTATCGGCTTGATACTGTTCGCTCTGATCATGTTTTATCAGAGCACTTTTGTCTCTGAAATCCAAATCACAGGCTATGAAAAATTTACCGAAGCGCAGATCAGGGACAGCCTCAGGGCGGCGGGACTATACGAAGGCTGCAGTAAAAGCGTCGATCTGGCGAAAGTGAAACGGCATATTTATCAGGATCTTGATAATATTGCCTGGGTTGGGGTAAAATATATAGGAAATTTGGCAGAAGTCTCCATCGTTGAAGGAAGTATCACCCCCAAGCCAGTCGACAAGTCAAAGCCCTGCGATATCGTGGCGGATAAAGAGGGCTACATCGAAAAGACCATACCCAAGGACGGAGTTGCAACGGTACTCCCGGGGACATATGTGAAACCGGGAGACATTCTGATTGCAGGGACGATACCGCTTCACAGCACAGCCTACGGAACCCCATCTGTCGATATCACAGAGCGGTATGTCCACGCCTACGGGGAGGTTTACGCCAAAGTGCCTTACCGCCTTGTATATCATCAGGAAAGATACGATTACATCAAAGAGCCTACCGGCAGGAGCATATCCGGCATTCATCTGGAAATCGGGGGTTTTAAAATCAATACGGCGCGGGTATTTTATGACTATATGAATTCCGTCTATGAGGAAAGGCCCCTGTTCCATACGGTGCGTCCGATCCCCATGACCCTTGGAATCGTAAGGATCAGCGAGGTTAATGTGACGAAACAGGAGAGAAGCCGGGATGAGCTCACAAAGGATGCAAACCGGCTGGCGAGGCAGGCAATAAAAGAAAAAGTGCCCGAAACCGCACAAATTCTAAATAAAAGTTTGAAGTTTTCCCCGGAAGAAAATATAATAGGAGTAACCATAATGCTGGAGGCGTTGGAAAAAATCGGCGTAGAAAAGGAGATTGTGCTTGGAAACCCCACTGATAGAGGAACTGAAGATAAAGATAGATCATGAACAGGATACGGATGAACTGTTTGGAAATCTGGATGTAAACCTAAAAATAATCAAAGATAATTACGACGTGGAGATCGTACAGCGTCAGGATGAGATCATCATCAAGGGAAAAGAGGCGGAGAAGGCTCAAAAGGTCATCGTGGAGCTTCTGGGAATCCTGGAATCCGGAGAAATTCTCGACGCACAGAAGGTAAACTACGTAATCAGCCTGAGCGACAAGGGGCTGTCCTATAAGGACAGCAACATCAATAAGGACGTCATCTGCTTCACTCACAGAGGGAAACCGATCAAGCCAAAGACCTTGGGGCAGACAGCTTATGCCCAGAGCATCAAAAAACACGATGTAGTGTTCGGCGTCGGTCCGGCGGGAACAGGGAAAACCTATATCGCCGTGGCAATGGCCATCAACGCTTTTAAGAATAAAGAAGTACAGAAAATCATACTGGCAAGGCCCGCCGTTGAAGCGGGTGAGCGGCTGGGTTTCCTGCCGGGGGACCTGCAGGAAAAGGTAGACCCATATTTAAGGCCGCTTTACGACGCCCTTTATGACATATTGGGCAGGGACAGCGCGCTCCGGCTGAAGGAGAAGGAAGTCATCGAGGTAGTGCCGCTGGCCTACATGCGGGGACGCACCCTGGACAATTCCTTTATCATACTTGATGAAGCGCAAAATACGACAAAAGAACAGATGAAGATGTTTCTGACCAGACTGGGCTTCGGCTCAAAGGCGGTGGTCACCGGCGACATCACCCAGATCGACCTGCCGAGAGGAAAGAAGTCGGGCCTGGTTGACGCAGTCAGGGTCCTTGACAAGGTGGATGAAATCGAATTCTGCTTTTTGAAGGACGCGGACGTGGTAAGGCATGCGCTGGTCAGAAGGATCATCGTAGCATATGAAAGATATGCGAAGGAACATCCGGAACAGGAGGGAGAAGAATGAACCTCATATTCAGCGACGAACGAATGCCGGGCCAAATTGTGATCGATCACATGATCCAGGCCGCCGAATTATGCCTGAGAGAGGAAGCTCTTGATCCGGAACCGGTGGAAATCAGCGTGACCTTTGTCAGTACCGAGGAGATACATGAATTGAATAACGTCTATCGCGGCAAGGATTCTGTAACGGATGTCCTGTCTTTTCCGCAGTATGAGAGCACGGACGAGATGCGCCGCGTCGAGGGGATTTTATGCCTTGGAGACGTGGTGATCTGTCCGGAACAGGCGCTGCTGCAGGCGGACGAATTCGGGCATTCCGGTGAGAGAGAGCTCGTCTATCTTTTCGTTCACAGCGTTTTTCATCTTTTGGGATACGACCACCTGGAGGAAGCAGACAAGTGCGAGATGAGAGCGCGGGAAGAAAAGATCATGAGTCAGATCGGACTTACAAGATAGGGGCTGTCGGATCGGGTTGACCGGCAGACCTGTTCAGAGTAGATTGGAGGTTTTGATATGAAGTACAGAGAGCTTTATCGAACAGCGCAGCAGGTGGTTCAGTACGCGTATGCGCCTTATTCCCGCTTTAAGGTGGGAGCCGCCCTTTTGACGAAATCCGGCGAGGTGTTCACTGGCGTCAATGTTGAAAATTCCTCCTTTGGCGCTACGATCTGCGCGGAGCGGACGGCCTTTGTCAAGGCTGTTTCCGAGGGGTTTCGGGAGTTCGACGCCATCGCTGTCGTCTCATCGGACGGGGAGGCTTATCCCTGCGGCATCTGCAGACAATTTATGTTTGAATTCGGCGACGAGTTGAAGGTTATCACAGGTGAAGACGAAGATCACCTTCACATTAAAGAAATCAAGGAACTGCTGCCGGATGGCTTCCGGCTGTAAGCAGTAAGCAGTTCAAGTTTAGGCAAAATTTAAAGGAATGATACATTTCATGAAATTTTGCCCAAACCAAAACTTTGTTTTGCAAATAAGCAAAGTTTTGGAATTAATAAAGTTTTAGGAGAATAGATGAAGTCAGGATTTATAGGAATCATAGGCAGGCCCAACGTCGGCAAGTCAACTTTGCTGAACGCGATTCTCGGCGAAAAGATCGCTATCACGACGGACAAGCCACAGACCACCAGGAACAGCATCCGGGGCATTTACACCAGGCACAGCGGCAGGGAAGACGACTGCCAGATGATCTTTATCGATACGCCGGGCATACACAAGCCGAGGAACAAGCTGGGCGGCTACATGACGGAAATGGCCATCAACACCTTTAAGGAAGTGGAGGTCGTTGTTTTTATCGTGGACGACGAACTCTCCGCAGGCCCGGGGGACAAGTATATCGTCGACCTGCTGAAGGATGTCGACACGCCTGTCTTTCTGGTGATCAATAAAATCGATAAGCTGGAGCCGGAAAAATATAAGAGAATCTTTGAAGAATATCAGGAGTTGGGGATTTTTGCCGACATCATCGGAGTATCGGCCCTTTCGGGAAAGAATGTGGACGTTTTACTGAAAAAAATTGAAGAACGGCTGGGAGAAGGGCCGATGTATTTCCCCGAGGACATGGTCACCGACCACCCCGAACGCTTCATCGTAAGCGAGCTCATCCGGGAGAAGGTATTGCTTTATCTGGACGAGGAAGTTCCCCATGGCGTCGCCGTCGAACTGGAAAGCTATAAAGAGGAGCCGAATATCACGAGGATCGGCGCCGTAATATACTGTGAGAAGAAATCTCACAAGGGTATCATCATAGGAAAAGAAGGAAAGAAGCTGAAGGGCATCGGAAAGAGCGCCCGGCTGGAGATCGAAGGGCTGCTTGGAACGAAGGTTTTTCTGGAACTGTGGGTAAAGGTGAAGGAGAATTGGAGGGACAACGATTTTGCTCTGAGCAATTTCGGATATACAAAAGAATTATAGCCGTTCAACTAAGGGGGAGTCAAATGAAAAATCGTATCAATTTATTGTTAATGGCGTCAATACTGTGTGTCGGATCGGTGCTGTGCATTCCTCAGACGGCCTATGGGGCTGATTATACCCCCGGACAGTCTCTGGTTGCCGAGGATCAGGTCAAGGCAAGCAGGGGACTGAACTTTCCCGGATTGGATATCACCTGGCTTGACTTGGGAGATAATCACCTCATATCCTATTCCTCCATGCCGGATCAGTTTTCGGAAGGAATTTTTACCATGGATTTGGGCGATGCTAACGGAAGAAAAAGCGTTGCCTTCGATGCCTCAGGAAAAATCATATCGACGGGGAACTATGACGAGGTACACCTGTTTTCCGATGGAATGGCTTTGGTTCGGAAGTATCTTCCGCGAGAAACGGAAGTACAGCCGGGGCAGCTTTCCGCGCCTCCCGGTTACCAGACCGGATATATCGACAAGGAGGGCAGGGAAGTGATCCCCCTGGGTAAGCTGGACGGCCTTGAACATGAATTTTATGAAGGCTTTGCAGTCATCGGCGGATATGATCAAAAGAAAGGCTTCATCGATAAGACCGGCGAAATCGCCATTCCGCAGATCTATCTGAATGCGGGAGATTTTTCCGAGGGACTCGCTCCGGTACAGAGCGCGGAAACGAAGCTTTGGGGTTATATCGACAACGCCGGATCTCTGGTCATTCCCATGGAATTTGAAACGGCGGAGCCTTTCCATGAAGGGCTCGCTTATGTGTGTAAGGGCGGACTGGCAGGCTATATCGATAAAAGCGGAAAAACAGCAATCGATTTTCAGTTGAAGCCTGAAGAAAATCCAGGCGCCGTGGACAGGAACTTTCATGATGGTCTGGCGGCAGCACCGGACGCTTCCGGGAAATACGGCTATATTGACAAGTCCGGAGCATTTGCGATTCCAGCCAAGTACAGGAGCGTTGAGCCCTTTACGGGAGGACTGGCCTTTGTCACGTCGGAAAATCCGGCGTATACCGGCGGATACGGTTCCGGCTTCCTGATCGACCGTCAAGGCGAGAGGATCACTCCGCTGTGGTATTACAGCCACTACGTGGGAGAGACGGCGGAAGAAGGGCTGATCCGGGTGATTTATCCCTATGGGCCTTCGTCGAACGAATCCATCGCCGTGCTCAATCAGTACGGGGCCGAGGTCATTCCCGCGTCCTTGAATATAGAGAACATCAGCCCCTTTAACGGAGGCGCCGCGCTGCTGATCGGCTCCGGCAAAGACGGAGAGATGACGGCAGGGCTGGTAAAGAAGCCCGAAAACATCGATGAAAAGAAGAGCGGAAGTCTGATCAAGGTATTGATCGACGGGAAACGGCTGGATTTTACGGATACAGACCCCGTGATCGAGAATTCCAGGACCCTTGTTCCTATGAGGGCCATCTTTGAAAGCCTTGGAGCCCAGGTGAGCTGGGATGCGGAAAGCCTCACCGCCACAGGGACGAAGGACAGTATCGCGGTATCTCTGAAAATCGGAGACAAGAAAGGATATATCAACGGAAAAGCCGTGGATCTGGACGTTCCGGCCAGGATACAGAATGCGAGGACGATGGTTCCCATCAGATTCATAGCCGAAAGCTTCCAAGCTGATGTGTCATGGAGCGATGAGAACAGGACGATCAGCATCGAAACGAAGTAAGGATAATAAAATGTACACGGATACGGAAGGAATCATTTTCAGACAGGTTAAAACCGTCAACGGACGCAGGATGGTCCTTTTGTTTTCGCAGAAATTCGGCAAGATCAGCGCGGGAACCAGCATCAGCGAAAAGGGGAAGAACAAATCCTCCCTTGCCATGCGTCCCTTTACATACGGGAGATATGAGCTCTACAAAAACAGGGACAGTTACCATATCAACAGCACCGAGGTGATCAAGAGCTATTACGGCATCGGCGAGGATGTTGAAAAATACATGTGCTGCTCCTATGTGCTGGAATTCACTGAGAAGCTGCTTCAGGAGGAAGCGCCGGCAACCGGAATATTCCGGATGATACTGGACTTTTTCGACATCATGGAAAGGCGTTCCAAAAAATATTACTCCCTGATCCTGGCCTATCAGCTGAAAGTCTTGCAGGAGGCCGGCAGCATGCCCCAGGTGAACCGGTGCGTGCTCTGCGGGTCGAAGGAGGAGGAACCTGCCCTTTTCAGCGTAAAGGAGGGCGGGATCATCTGTGAAAGATGCGGCTCAAATTTTGCGAATAATGAGAATGATGCGTTGATTTATACTGTAAATTTTGGTATAGTTAATATATTGCGATATATTTTTGATAACCCGTTAAAAAGCTTTGAAAATCTGGCATTGGATGATAAAATCCAAAGACAGCTCGGCAGGATCGTCAAAAGCTATATAGCATACCATCTTGATATCGGCGAACTGAAGAGCGAAGGCTTTTTAACCGAATAATATTTAAAATGGAGGTAAGATTATGGAGATTACATTAGAGAAGATCGAACTGGTCAAGGACAGAACTGGGGTGAGCTATAAAGAGGCAAAAGAGGCACTTGAAGCCGCAGAGGGGAGCGTAGTCGACGCCATCATAGATATCGAAGAATCCATCGACATCAAGAGCAAGAACAAGTTTGCCGAGCAGAGCTCACATATCGTTGACAAGGTAAAAGAGGCAATCAAAAAGGGGAACGTTGCCAAGATCATCGTCAAGAAAAACGATGAAGTGATCATGAATCTGCCCGTCAACGTCGGCATCGTCGGTACGGTACTGGCCCCCTGGGCGGCTGTCGCCGGCGTCATCGCGGCATTCGGCACAAAGTGCGTGATCGAACTGATAAAGGATGACGGAGAAATCATCGACATCAGCGAGATGGCTACCGACACCTTTGACGACGTAGTGGAAAAGGGCTCTGTCGTCGTCGATGAAGTGAAGAGCAAGAGCGCGGATGTCTTTGCCAACGTAAAGGCAAAGACCAGCGAAGCGATCAATAAGGCGAAAAAGACCGACGATGGGGAATGCAGCTGCGGAAGCGAAGAAGAATGCGATGACAGCTGTTCCTGCGGAACCGGGGACGAAGAAAAAGAATAATAAAGAGCAACAGCAGAAATGGTAGGTACTTATGAGCAAAGAAGTTTCAATGGACAAAATTACAGCACTGGCAAAATCGAGAGGGTTTATTTATCCGGGCTCGGAAATTTACGGAGGCCTGGCAAACACCTGGGACTATGGTCCGGTGGGTGTAGAACTGAAAAATAACGTAAAAAAAGCCTGGTGGAAGAAATTCGTTCAGGAGTCCAAATACAATGTGGGCCTCGATGCGGCCATCCT
>DLFX01000186.1:0-2055 GCA_002482405.1 Firmicutes bacterium UBA7709
GATCGTTTAGAGTTCACAAAGTATTGCAAATTCTGCAAAAAACACACTGTACACAAAGAAACGAAATAAAAGGGATGTGATACAATGGAGAAGGATAAGGAAAAAGCAAAGAGAACCGCGTCCGCAGCCGTAGCCGCTGCCAACAATAAGCAGAGAGGCAGCGTGAAGGACTATTTCAAGGGGATCAGGACAGAGATGAAAAAAGTGGTATGGCCCACAAGAAAGGAACTCGTTTCCTTTACCGGCGTCGTAGTGTTTGTTTGTGTTATCCTGGGATTGGGGATCTGGGCTTTTGACTCAGCGTTCCTGTCTGCCCTGAAATATATGTTAAACATCAGTTTCTAATGTAGAGGAAGGCACAAATGGCCAAGAGTAAAAAAAACGAAGAGCTCGAAGAGCTTGAAGAACTTGATGATTTTGACCAGGACGATTCAGAGGAAGAAATCGAGGGCGATACCGAAGAAATATCCGAGCCCATCGAGGCAGAGGAAGAAGAGGAAGCCGGGCAGGAAGAGAATGCGGGGGACTCCATGGAGGCAGCGCCTTTCGGAGAGGAAACCGAATCGAAGCCGGGCTCCTACGAAGAGGATATCGTAGGCGACAAATCCAAAAAAGCCAAATGGTATGTGGTTCACACGTATTCCGGTCATGAGAACAAGGTAAAGGTGAATATTGAGAAGATCGTTGAGAACAGGGGAATGCAGGATCTGGTTCTCAGCATTATTGTGCCTACCGAAGATGTTGTTGAGATGAAAAATGGCCAGAGGAAGGTCAAGACGCGAAAGATGTTCCCCGGCTATGTGCTGGTAAAGATGATCGTTACCAATGAATCGTGGTACCTGGTCAGAAATACCCAAGGTGTTACCGGCTTTGTAGGTCATGGGTCCGAACCGATTCCTCTTACCAATGAAGAAGTAAGAAGAATGGGCATAGAAAAAATATACATCCAGCTGGATATCGAGCCCGGCGACAGCGTCAAGGTGATCAACGGTCCTTTCGAGAGCTTCATGGGAGTTGTCGAAGAGGTCAATATGGATAAGCAGACGCTGAAGGTCAAGATCTCGATGTTTGGAAGAGATACCCCCGTCGAACTGGAATTTGGCCAGGTCGACAAGATATAAAACGCAAGGGCAGCCCTTGTACAATTTAGAGAAAGGAGACGATAGAGATGGCAAAGAAAGTTGATGGATTGATTAAACTGCAGATTCCGGCAGGCAACGCGACTCCTGCTCCGCCGGTAGGCCCGGCTCTTGGACAAAAGGGCGTTAACATCATGGATTTCTGCAAACAGTTCAATGCCAAGACAGCCGACCAGCCCGGAATGATCATCCCCGTAGTTATTACGGTTTATGCGGACAGATCGTTCACGTTCGTTACGAAGACGCCCCCTGCAGCGGTACTGCTCAAGAAAGCGGCAAACCTGCAGTCAGCATCGGGAGAACCGAACAAGAAAAAGGTTGCGACACTCAGTGTTGATCAGGTCAGAGAAATTGCAAAGATCAAAATGCCCGACTTAAACGCTGCGAATATTGACAGCGCGACTGAAATGATCAAGGGCACAGCAAGAAGCATGGGAATTGTCGTAAAGTAAAGTGGGAGGCCGAAGAGCCGTTGGTACCACAAGGAGGTAAACAGAATGCCTAAAAGAGGTAAAATCTACAAAGAGTCAGCGAAATTAGTTGACAGAAGCACATTATACGATGTAAATGATGCTTTGGGATTAGCAGTTCAGACTGCAAAAGCAAAATTTGACGAGACAGTTGAAGTTCATATCAAGCTTGGCGTAGACGGAAGACACGCGGACCAGCAGGTCAGAGGCGCGATCGTGCTGCCCCACGGAACCGGTAAGACGAAGAGAGTACTGGTTTTCGCAAAGGGACCCAAGGCTGCGGAAGCAGAAGCCGCGGGAGCCGAGTATGTAGGCGCGGAAGAGCTGGCCACAAAGATTCAGACAGAAAACTGGTTTGACTTTGACGTAGTGGTAGCCACACCGGATATGATGGGCGTGGTCGGAAGACTCGGTAAGATATTAGGACCGAAAGGCCTGATGCCAAA
>DLFX01000186.1:2118-7154 GCA_002482405.1 Firmicutes bacterium UBA7709
TCATACGCCGATCGGAAAGGTTTCCTTCGGACCGGAAAAACTGGCCGATAACTTCAATGCGTTACTGGAAGCGGTCATTAAGGCAAAGCCTGCGGCAGCGAAGGGACAGTATCTCAAGAGCGTTACGGTTGTTTCAACCATGGGCCCCGGAATCAAGGTCAACCCGCTTAGGATAGCTTCCAATTAAGTGAAGCGGAAGCCCGCCGGAATTTGTGAAAATGAATGGTGGACGAAATAAAATTGAATACCAGCCGTAGACAGCAGGTGCGAATTGCTTAATTTCCTGCCGAGGTATCCCATAAATATTGAATCCAATGTTTTGGCGGCCTCTCCTGTCTATGGCGGGNNTATCGCTGAACCGTGGGAATACCATCGGCAAGCGAGAACATTAAATTCACATAGCCTTGGCTGTGTGGGAGAGGAGTACAAAACATGTCAGTAGAACATCTGAAGGAAAAACAGGCAGTCATTGAAGAGATCAAAGGAAAGTTTGAGAAGGCAAAGTCCGCAGTTGTGATCGACTACATCGGAACGACGGTAGCTCAGGCTGACGCAATGAGAAAAAGACTGCGCGAAGCTAACGTAGACTATACCGTGTATAAGAACACACTGGTAAACAGGGCTATCGAAGGCACAGAATATGAATCCTTGAAGGACGTTCTTGCCGGACCCAGCGCTTTTGCGTTCAGCTATGACGACGCTATCGCGCCGGCAAGAGAAATCGCCGGAATCATCAAGGAATACAAAAAGATGGAATTCAAAGCAGGTGTTATTGAAGGCGCCTACTACGATGCGGACGGTGTAAAAGCCATCGCAGCGCTTCCGTCGAGAGACGAACTGATTGCCAAGTTTATGGGAAGCATTCAGTCGCCGGTATCCAAGTTTGTCCGCACTCTGCAGGCTGTTGCAGACGCAAAGGCAGAGGCAGAGGCATAACCCAACCGGGTAAAACAAAATTAAAATCTGAGAAAAATATATAAAGGAGAAAAAATAAAATGGATAAACAGCAAATCATTGACGCGATAAAAGCGATGACAGTTTTGGAGTTAAACGAGCTCGTAAAAGCTTGTGAAGAAGAATTCGGCGTATCCGCGGCTGCTCCTGTAGCAGTAGCTGGAGCCGGCGCTGCTGCGGCAGGCGGAGAAGTGGAAGAACAGACTGAATTCACAGTAGTTCTTGCAAGCGCAGGCGCAGAAAAGATCAAGGTAATCAAGGTTGTCAGAGAGATCACCGGACTTGGTCTGAAAGAAGCGAAGGATCTGGTTGACGGAGCTCCCTCCAACATCAAGGAAGGCATAGCGAAGGCGGAAGCAGAGGAAATCAAGGCGAAGTTGACAGAAGTCGGCGCAACCGTAGAAATGAAATAGCATCCGAAAGGATTGGCGCCGGTTGGCGCAAGATCGCAAAACCGCGCTCATGGGCGGTACGGTAACCCCTCCGCCCATAATTTTTCTCGAAAACATGTATAACAATTCCAAAAAGAGGCGATTCTTAAAAATAATCGCCTTTTTCTTATCTTAAGTCGCGAAAATATTGCTTGACTACTTGATACACCTATGATATTATAGTACATTGCCACGCGAACTATTTTGTTTTCAATGCAAGGAGTGATGAATATGCCAGATCCCGTTAAAATAGGTAAAAAGACACGAATGAGCTACTCGAAGATAAATGAAGTAGCGGCAATGCCAAATCTCATCCAGATCCAGACCGAGTCGTATAATTGGTTTATCGAAGAAGGGCTTAGGGAAGTCTTTGNNAAATTCAGACCGAATCGTATAATTGGTTCATCGAAGAGGGCCTTCGGGAGGTCTTCGAAGATATCTCGCCTATTAAAGATTATGCAGGGAATTTAGTTTTAGAATTTATAGATTATTCCCTGAACGACTCGCCGAAATATGATCAAGAAGAGTGTAAAGAACGCGACGTAACATATGCAGCTCCCTTAAAAGTCAAAGTAAGACTTGTAAACAAAGAGACCGGAGAGGTCAAAGAGCAGGAAGTATTCATGGGAGATTTTCCGTTGATGACGGAAAAGGGAACCTTTATCTATAACGGAGCCGAAAGGGTTGTGGTCACTCAGCTGGTCCGCTCACCGGGTCCGTATTACGGCGTTACCGTCGACAAATCAAATAACAAACTTTTCTCAACCACGATCATCCCGAACCGGGGTGCATGGCTGGAGTACGAAACTGACTCAAATGAGATCATTTCCGTTCGCGTGGACCGTACCAGAAAACAGCCGGTTACCACTTTGCTGCGTGCGTTGGGATTTGCGACAGATCAGGAGATCATCGACATCCTCGGTGAAGATGACAGACTGAGAAAGACCATCGAAAAAGACCCTACCAAGAACTACGAGGACGGATTAAAGGAAATCTACAAGAAGCTGAGACCGGGAGAACCTCCCACGGTGGAAAGCGCCAAGTCTCTTCTCGATTCCCTGTTTTTTGATCCGAAACGGTACGACTTGGCGAAAGTAGGAAGATATAAATATAATAAGAAGCTGGGCTTATCCAATCGAATCATCGGATGTGTCGCGGCTGAAGACATCATAGACCCCAACACAGGGGAAATTTTAGTGGAGAAAGACGCTAAAATTACGAGAGAAGCCGGATTCAAGGTAGAGAATGCCGGTGTGAAGCACGTCTATGCATACAGCAGAACCGAAGAAGGACAGGTTGTGAAGATCATCGGAAACAATTTCGTCAGCCTTGCGGATTATGTTGATTTCAACCTGCAGGGATTTAAGGTCCCCGACAAGGTCTACTATCCTGTGCTGCAGGAAATATTGCAGAACAATACGGAGGAAGCCGCTTTGAAGGAAGCATTGCTTTTGAACAAGGCGAACCTGTCTCCGAAACATATCATCATCGACGATATCATCGCTTCCGTGAGCTACATCCTGAACCTGAATCACGGAATCGGAAACGTCGACGACATCGACCACCTCGGAAACAGAAGGTTGAGGACGGTGGGCGAGCTTTTACAGAACCAGTTCCGAATCGGCCTTGCCCGTATGGAAAGAGTCGTTAAGGAAAGAATGACCATCCAGGATATCGAGGTTACGACTCCTCAGGCGCTGATGAACATCAGGCCTGTTACGGCTGCCATCAAGGAGTTCTTTGGAAGCTCCCAGCTGTCGCAGTTTATGGATCAGACCAACCCGCTGGCCGAACTGACTCACAAGAGAAGGCTTTCCGCCCTCGGACCCGGAGGACTTTCCAGGGAGAGAGCGGGATTTGAAGTCCGTGACGTACATCACTCCCATTACGGAAGAATGTGCCCCATCGAGACGCCTGAAGGCCCGAACATCGGCCTGATCGGTTCTCTGACCACCTATGGAAAGATCAATGAGTACGGCTTTATCGAAGCGCCTTACAGACGCGTAGATAAAAGCAGAGGCGTTGTAACGGATATCATCGACTATCTGACCGCCGACGAGGAAGAAATGCTCATCATCGCCCAGGCGAACGAGCCTCTTGACTCCGAGGGAAGATTTGTAAACCACAGGGTCGCGTCCAGGGGAGCAGGCGGAGATATCGACCTGGTTCCTCGCGATCTCATCGACTATATGGACGTATCGCCAAAGCAGGTAGTATCCGTGGCGACGGCGATGATCCCGTTCCTGGAAAACGACGACGCGAACCGGGCCCTGATGGGTTCCAACATGCAGCGTCAGGCGGTGCCGCTTTTGGTCACGGACGCGCCTATCGTGGGAACCGGTATGGAATATACCGCCGCGAGAGATTCCGGCGTCGTTTTACTCGCAAAAAATGAAGGAACCGTTGAATATGTAGACGCTACAAAGATCAAAATAAGACGGGCTGACGGCTTGGGCGTCGACGAATACAAGATGCTGAAGTTCAAGCGTTCCAACCAGGGAACCTGCATCAACCAAAGGCCTATCGTCAACAAGAACGAGCATGTGGAAAAAGGTGAAGTCATCGCAGACGGACCTTCCACGGATCAGGGTGAAGTCGCCCTCGGCAAGAACCTCCTCATCGGCTTTATGACATGGGAGGGTTACAACTACGAGGACGCCATCATATTGAATGAAAGATTGATCATGGAGGACGCTCTCACCTCTCTTCACATTGAGGAGTATGAAGCGGAAGCCAGAGATACAAAGCTTGGGCCGGAAGAAATCACCAGAGATATCCCCAACGTCGGAGAGGACGCGCTGAAGGATCTGGATGAAGAAGGCATCATCCGCATCGGAGCGGAAGTAGGCTCCTCTGATATTCTGGTGGGCAAGGTCACTCCCAAGGGAGAGACGGAGCTGACTGCGGAAGAACGCCTTTTGAGGGCAATCTTCGGCGAAAAGGCGAGAGAGGTGAGGGACACCTCCCTGCGCGTGCCTCACGGGGAAGCCGGAATCGTTGTAGACGTGAAGATATTCTCCCGGGAAAACGGCGACGAGCTGCCTCCGGGCGTCAACAAGCTGGTGCGGTGCTATATCGCCACCAAGAGAAAGATCAGCGTCGGCGACAAGATGGCCGGACGTCACGGAAACAAGGGCGTTATTTCCAGGATTCTGCCGGAAGAGGATATGCCGTTCATGGAGAACGGAGTGCCGCTTCAGGTCATGCTGAATCCTTTAGGCGTACCTTCCCGTATGAACGTCGGCCAGGTTCTGGAAACCCATCTGGGCCTTGCCGCCAAGTATAAGGACTGGTATATTTCTACGCCGGTATTTGACGGAGCCAGCGAGCTCGATATCATCGACCTTCTGGCCGAGTGCGGATACCCCAGGAGCGGAAAACTGACCCTGCGGGACGGAAGAACGGGAGAACCCTTCGACAATCCGGTCACTGTCGGCTATATGTATATGCTGAAACTGCATCATCTTGTCGACGACAAGATTCACGCAAGGAGCACGGGGCCTTACTCCCTGGTAACACAGCAGCCTCTGGGCGGAAAAGCGCAGTTCGGCGGACAGAGATTCGGGGAAATGGAAGTGTGGGCGCTGCAAGCCTATGGCGCGGCCTATACGCTCCAGGAAATGCTGACGGTGAAGTCCGACGACGTGATCG
>DLFX01000222.1:0-1512 GCA_002482405.1 Firmicutes bacterium UBA7709
GATTGACGAAACGCTATGGCAGTCGGTCTTATATTGGTATATGATAAGGTATGGAATATTCAAAGGGGGGACCATACTATGAAAAACGAAACCAAGCGCCGCAGATGGAAGAGAACGCTGATCGCTGCCGCTGTGATTGTGGCGGTTTTGGGAACTACAGCCGCAGCCGCAGCAAGTAAGGGAATCAACATACTGGATATGGGTTTAAAGCCATTTTCAGACCGGGATGCCGCTGTCATTCAGGAGGAGCTTGATAACGGCCAGTGGGCCTATTTAAATGGAGACAACATTGCGGTTATCGTACCGGAGTCTCCCACCAAGGTCCTCTTGAGCGACGACGGAGGAAAGACATGGAAGAAGGTTTCCGTATCGGGCAGCGGTGAGGGATATCATAATGGGGCGATGCAGAAGGAAATGCAATATACGGGAGGTTATATCGGATTTAGCAGCAAAAAAGAGGGATATTTGGTTTTGACGACGGAAGCAGCGTTAGGTTCGCAGGATGCCCGTATATTCTTAACGGCTGACGGCGGGAAAAATTGGGATGAAATAGGGAATCTAAACGGGATTCATAACGCTATTATCACAGGCGCGGGTTTTGCTTCCTCACAAGTCGGCTTTATCAGCTACCGTTATTCAATGGATGCGGGACCGGATATATGGTGGACGGCAGACAGGGGAAAAACATGGAATCGACTTGAGGTAAAAGTACCGGAGCAATATCAAAGCGAACGATACCGTTTCACTCCTCTGTCTCCTTCTTTCGACGGTCTGAACGGCGTGTATCCCATAACAGTGATCGACCAATCGACGCCTAACTATGATAAAACGACCATTTCCATGTATAGCGATGATGGCGGAATGTCCTGGAGCTTCAGAAATGGATCGATATCGGCTGCTGATGCGAAGCAGGGTTCTGAAGCCGAAACTTTAGACGCTGTTTTAATGCAGAGAGGTACGGACAAGCTGCGCACCGGATTAAAAAATGACTCTGCCGATATTCTCAATTCGTATGGGATCGTAAGGAATGTAGAAGAGTTACTATGGATTGCACCCCGCGGCGGAGCGGGTATAGAAGCTGATGGAACGGAAAAGAACATTTCGGATCTGCCGGCGATAAAAGAAAGCGAAGCTGCCCTTACCGATAATCCAACGGATTGGTACAGCCTCGAGGTGGATACGGATAACCTTTGGATCAGACTTATTTATGATCCATATAAACCCGCTCCTGGAGTAAACAGCATGGCGCACAAAGACATAATGGTTTATTTAGATAATGATAATAACAGCAATGCCTATTTAGGAATACAAAATCCCGACGACGAAACACAGTGGACGGTGATCTCGCTGCCGGGATATGGTTCGTGGTTTGAACGGGAGATGGATATGATAATGAGGATCGCTGCCGGGTTATGAAAACAGCCCGGCCTAATTTCCGGCGCCTGCTCCGGCGGAAGCCGCTGATGCTTCGGCCTCCATTACGCAATCGATGGCAAGAACTACCGACAGGGC
>DLFX01000222.1:1540-2555 GCA_002482405.1 Firmicutes bacterium UBA7709
GTCCCTGCCGTGTGATCTCATAATCATGGGCCATAAAGCTGCCTTCGATTTCCCAACCGAGCCCCTGAATGCTGTATTTGGGGCGGAAGAAGGTGAACTCCTTGACGATTTCGGCAACCTGGCTGCCCTCTATGAACACAAAAAATTTCGGCAGNNAGAAGACTTTCTGCTGAATGAACGCAACTTCATTTCCCTGGAGGTCGCTGACATGGAGCTTTTTTCCCCAGGAGAAGAATTCGCCCTCGACGAAGTATTTGTCGTTTCCGGCTTCATCCTTTACAGCGAACCGGTCTACCCATGAAAAAACTTTCTGGCGTATATAAAGTTTCATTGTTTATTTCCCTTTCTGCCGCGGCGATCAGGTGCCGCAGTTTTTTATGCCTCGATGTGTTTCAATTAAAAATATTATATATCAGTCAGCCTGCGTTGTAAATTGGGGTATGGATATGAGCGTATTGGGAAAACTATCCTTAAAATATAAAGACTAAACAGTAGCATTAAGAATTTGGAGGATAGATCAATGCCAGAAAAAAATGCCGATTTGTCAAAACTGCCGATGCTGGCCATGGAGTTCGTTCCGGAGCCCAATGAAAACGCGAAGGAAATCGTCTCCCTGGTAAAGGAGGGGGGGAAAATTACGGGATATGAGCTGGAAGACGGGCAGATACTCGATAAGGCGGGAGCGGTGGAACTCGCCAAACAGGGTGGAATCCGGGGAGTCGGAATCGCGACGAACAAGGGGACTGAATATCTGAAATCCCTTCCGGATGAAACGGATGGAAACAATCTGGGAAATCTGCCGTCCCACACCGAATCTGAGCTGTAATAAACAGCTCTTTTTCTTTTTTTGATAGATGAGGGTTTATTTCTACCGGTTGACATAGATGGCCGGCGAGCCATATAATATGGGCCAGACCACAAAATGAACCAGATCGTAAAATGGGCCAGGCTATAAGCTATCCTGCCGCTGACCTGGCGGCATTAAATATAGGGGGTGAACAGCGATCAAACAGAT
>DLFX01000222.1:2563-3900 GCA_002482405.1 Firmicutes bacterium UBA7709
AGTGAAGAGGGCTATGGGGTGACGGTCTGCCATGACGCATCCTCCGCGTTGAGGGAGATACAGTGCCGCAGATTCGATCTGGCCATACTGGACGTTTCGTTGCCCGACGGGAGCGGCTACGATATTTGCCGCGCTATGAAAGCTAAAACGGATACGCCCATCATCTTTCTTACGGTTCTGGGCGAAGAATCAAACGTGGTGATGGGGCTTGAGATGGGCGCGGACGATTATGTCACAAAACCTTTCCGCTTGCGGGAGCTTCTGTCCCGTGTGCGTACGGTGCTGCGCAGAGCGGGGGGAGAAGAGAAGGATGAAATTTCTGTAGAAGGGCTTACCATCCATGTCAAGCAGGCAAAGGCGACGAAAAATGGAAAAGAGATACCGCTAACAGCGCTGGAATACCGGATTTTGCTCACCCTTGCCATAAATCGCGGACAGCTTCTCACCCGCAGCAGACTCCTTGAAGACATCTGGGATATCGACGGAGACTTTGTTAACGATAACACTCTTACGGTTTACATAAAGCGTCTGAGGGAAAAAGTAGAAGATGATCCGCAAAATCCCGCCATTATTCGGACGATTCGTGGGCTGGGTTACAGGATGGGTGAGTAAAATGAAGCTGATGCGCAACAAAGAGATAAGATGGATGCTGTGGGCCGTATTGCTGATTATGATCGTCGCGGTGGCGGCGGTCTATGCCTTTTCCCCGGCTGCGTCGTTTGTAACCGGAACAGCCTGTCTGCTGCTCGGAATGCTTTTCCTGTTGTTTACAGGCCGGCGCTATCGGATGCTCGCCTCTCTGGGGGAATATTTGAAGCGCGTCAACAGCGGAGAATATCAGATGGAGCTTCCCGACAACGACGAGGGTGAGCTTTCCATTCTCAAGAGCGAGATTTACAAGGTTACAGTGTCTCTCAGAGAGCAGAACGAACGGTTGAAACAGGAAAAAGTCCGGCTGGCGGACACGCTTTCCGACATCTCCCATCAATTCAAGACGCCTCTCACCTCGATGTCCGTAATGGCGGATCTTCTTTCAGACGACAAGTTGGATGAGGTCCGGCGCGTTCAATTTGCCGCGCAGCTTCGCGGTCAGCTGGAACGGCTTACTTGGCTGACAGAAGCGCTGCTCAAGCTCTCCAAGCTTGATGCGGAAGCGGTTTTATTCAAGCCCAGGTTTGTTCCGCTCTCCACGCTCATCGACAAAGCCTGCAGTCCTCTGCTGATTCCGATGGAGCTGAAGGAGCAGACCCTAATCATCGAGGCGGAAGGGGATGTCTGCTGCGACTTAAACTGGACGGCCGAGGCCCTTTCAAATATCTTGAAAAATTGCATGGAAC
>DLFX01000222.1:3907-6715 GCA_002482405.1 Firmicutes bacterium UBA7709
CGGAAAACGCCCTTTTTACGGAAATCAGGGTGTCTGACGACGGACCCGGCATTGCCTGGGACGATCTGCCCTACATTTTCGAGCGTTTTTACAGGGGAAAAAACGCGGCAAAGGACAGCGTCGGCATCGGACTGGCTATGGCTAGGTCGATTTTGGACGCTCAGGGGGCCGGCATTAAAGCAGGCAGCGCTCTGGGAGGGGGAGCGGAATTTATTCTGCGCTTTCCAAAAAACGATCACAGAGTCACCGTATAGTCATCTGCAGGGTTTAGAATAAAATAAAAAACACAAGGGGGTATGACTTTTGGAAATCCTGCGGGTTGAAAACCTGACGAAAACATACGGCAGCGGAGAGGCCGAGGTAAGAGCCTTGGACGATGTCAGCTTTGCTGTGGAGAAAGGCGAGTTTGTCGCCATCATAGGTCCGTCCGGTTCCGGCAAATCCACGCTGCTTCACATTTTAGGCGGAGTGGACCGGCCGACATCGGGCAAGGTATTTATAGAGGGAACTGATATCTATACTCTGGATGAAACAAAGCTCGCTATCTTCCGGCGCCGGCAGATCGGGCTGATCTATCAGTTTTACAATCTTATTCCGGTGCTGGATGTAGAAGAAAACATCACGCTTCCGCTGCTCCTCGACCAGAGGAAGGCGGACAGGGGACAGCTGACCGAATTGCTCGCCACTTTAAACCTGACTGACAGAGCGGGGCATCTGCCAAACCAGCTTTCGGGGGGCCAGCAGCAGCGCGTGTCCATCGGCCGCGCGCTGGTGAACAATCCGGCGCTGATGCTGGCCGACGAACCGACGGGAAACCTTGACAGCGCAAACAGCGCTGATATCATCCGGCTTCTGCGTATGTCCAATCAAAGGTATCATCAGACGCTCATCCTCATTACCCACGACCAGAATATTGCGCTGCAGGCGGACCGCATCATCTCAATCGAGGACGGACGCATTGCGAAGGACGAGGTGATACGGAAATGAACGTGATGAGACGCTTTGCCATGCGCAGCATGAGAGGAAACCGAAAATGGACGGCGGTCACATTGATCGGCATCATCCTTTCCACCGCCATGCTTTCCGGCGTGTCCACCTTCTGCGCATCCTTTACAGAGTTGATGCGCAGNNGGCAACTGGCACGCGATGATTCCGGACGTGCGTGTGCGGGATGTGCCCGTCTTTGAAAACGCCGGATTTGATCCGGAGATCAGCCTCAGCCGGGGCGAGGAATACGCCCAGCTTGACGGTTTTAAAAACAAGAACAAGCCTTATCTGATTGTCCGTCAGTTCGATGAGAACAGCAGCAAAAATTTCCCTGTCAAGCTCATAGAAGGCCGAATGCCGCAAAACGGGAGCGAGCTTGTGCTTTCGCAATATCTTGAGGCAAATGGCGGCATAAAATACAAGGTCGGCGACAGAGTCACTCTGAATATCGGAAAGCGTACCTATCCGGAGGCTCCGTCAGATTTCTCATTCGGGCCAAACGACTCCTATCAGGGAGAACCGATCTATGAAAACGGAAAATATATCGGCGGTGAGATTTTTATTCCGGAAAAAATCAAGACTTATACCGTGGTGGGCATCATGAAGCACCCGGGTTTTGAGTCGTCCTGGTGGCCGGGGTACATGGCCATTACACGACTGGATGTAAACGCGCTGGGACCGGATGATCCTGTGACTGTCACTCTGCTTGCCGGAAAGCTCAGGCATTCCTTTTTCGACGACACAGCGGCGCTTTCGAAGCGTGTCGGAGTAGATCCCTCGCAGATTCTTTACAATAAGGAGCTCTTGCGCTACAGCGGCATCATGGCAAGCGACCCGGCACAGAATATGATCTACGGTTTTGCAGCGGTTTTCATCGCCATCATCATGATCGCTTCCATATCGCTTATTTACAACGCTTTCGCCATTTCGGTCTCCGAGCGTGTAAGGCAGCTTGGCATGCTGGCCAGCGTGGGAGCCACCAGGCGGCAGAAGCGCCGGAGTATTTATTTTGAGGGGATTGCGCTGGGACTTGTTGGGATTCCGCTGGGACTGCTTGGCGGCATTGCGGGCATCGGCATCACTCTTTCCGCTATCCGTCCGCTCATGGAGAGCTTTTCGAACTTTTCCTCCGAGGCGGGGCTTTCGCTGCACGTGTCCCTTCCGTCCATCGCAGTGGCTGTTGCGCTGGCCGCGCTGACGATCGCGGTTTCGGTATGGATTCCCGCGCGGCGCGCCTCGAAGATCATGCCTATCGACGCGATCCGCCAGTCTAAAGAGGTAAAGCTCACCCGAAAAGCCGTAAAGACGTCCCGGATCACCCGCTCGCTCTTCGGCTTCGAAGGGGAGCTTGCCCTGAAAAACCTCAAGCGCAACCGTAAAAAGTACCGCGCAACCGTCTTGTCTCTCATCATCAGCCTGGTGCTGTTCCTCACCGTCTCCTACTATACTGAAGCGATGAAGGCATCCTCCGACGCTGTGGAGACGGGCTATAACTTCGACCTGGAGGTATCCTATGCCAATGTTTCGAATGCGGAAGCCAGAGAGGCAAACGAGAAAATTGCCGCGTTGGGAGGCGTGACGGGCGCCGCGGAAATGGAGAGCGTATCGGGACGTTTCCTTCCGGAGAGTGGACAGCTCTCGGATCTGGCAAGGCGGCTTATCGCTTCCGGAGACCATGAGGAGGTTTCTCTTTCGGCGGCGCTTCACTGTCTTGACGACGCGTCCTTCGACCGCTATGTCAGCAGCCTGGGCGCCGATCCGAAGGAATACAGGGATCCCGATCATCCCAAGATGATTCTCATCAACTACGGTCAGGACTAT
>DLFX01000222.1:6723-8812 GCA_002482405.1 Firmicutes bacterium UBA7709
AGAGATTTTTTCCGTCAAGAAAGGGGATCATCTGCGCTTTTCGGGTAAAACGCCGGAAGAAACGGGGCTGGAGGCCAGCGTGGAGCTTGAGGTGGGACTTCTCACGGACCAGAGGCCTATGGGTGTGCTCAACTCATCGCTTCGCAGCGCTTCCGCGGTGGTAAGCAGGGAAGTTTTCGACAGCCTTCCGGATGGGATGAAATTCATTGATTCCAACGGCGATCCGGTTTTCCAGGCTCTGGTCCTGACCGCTGAAAACCCGGATGCGCTGGAGCCGCAGATACAGCAACTGGCACAGGGAATTGAGGGACACGCATATGTTTTCAATGTTGGGGCTCAAGCCCGGACTGAAAGAAACGTGATGCTGGTGCTCGGCGTATTTATCTACGGGTTTATCATCCTCATCAGCCTGATCTGCATCGCCAATATCTTCAATACCGTAACCACCAATATCTCGCTGAGGCGGAAGGAATTCGCCATGCTGCGTTCGGTGGGAATGACGCCTGGGAGCTTCAACCGCATGGTTCGATTTGAAAGCGTCTTTTATGGGCTGAAGGCGCTGCTCTACGGTATTCCCATCAGCATTGCCGTCGCTTTGGTGCTCTACAAAATGCAGTCGGACGTGTTCGACATGGGCTTTTCGCTGCCCTGGGCAAGCTACGCTGCGGCCGTCGTGCTGATCTTTATCATTGTAGGCGCCACCATGCTCTATTCGATGTCCAAGGTCAAAAAAGAAAATATTATCGACGCGCTGAAGGCGGAGATCATGTAAATGCAGCGGAAATCATAAACATCGACTTATTTCGCTTTTTACGGTACAATATCAGTATGACTTTGGAAGGGGATATGGAGAGATGAGTTTAAGTAAAAAGAGAAGCGTCCTGATCTGTACCGTAATTGCGTTTGTTATAGCTTTCGGAATGATCCATCCTGTCGCCAGCTTTGGCGAGGATGAGAATAAAGCCGTGACCGCGGGTCCTGCGGACGGCTTCAAAGTGATCGGATATTATTGCGGAGAATGGTTTGACGTTTCGGTGGAAAAGCTGCAGGCCGACAAACTGACTCATGTGATGTACGGTTTTCTGATACCGAGGGAGGACGGGACCTGCAAGCCGTTTCTGGAGCCGGAGGAGCTGACGAAGCTCATCGAAAAGTGTCACAGCGCGGGGACCCAGGTATACGTCTCCGTAGGCGGATATTCGGAGAAAAACGGGCCGCCGCTGGCCGGCGTGTTTGAGAAGATCGGAGCCGATGAAGGGCTGCGGGAAACCTTCGCGGAGAATGTCATAGACGTCGTGGAGCAGTACGGATTTGACGGGGTTGAAATGGACTGGGAATACCCCCGGGAAGCCACCGGCGCCGATTATGAAAAGACCATCGCGCTGTTGTCTGAAAAGTTGAAGCCATTGGGAAAAGGGCTGTCGACGGCGCTGCCCGGCACAGGGAGCACCGACGGCCAGAACGTATGGGAAGCGTTGACCGCGGTCACCGATAAAACATTGGAATGTTTCGACTTCATCAGCCTGATGTGCTACGATCTGCATTCCGATCCGAACCACAGCCCCATATGGTTCGCAAATACAACCATAAATTATTGGGAAAACTTCAGAAATCTGCCGGCGGAGAAGATCGTGCTGGGAATGCCGCTCTACGCCAGACCAAGCTGGCAGCAGTACAGATTCCTGGTGGAAATGGACCGGGAAAACGCGTATAAGGATTATGTAAAAACGGAGCCTCTCGAGTCGACCTACAACGGCTTGAATACCCTTCGCGAAAAGACCATGATCGCCCTCCGAAAGGCGGGAGGCGTCATGCTGTTCGATGTAAACGAGGACACGTATGACGATACCAGCGCGGTATCGATGATAGACGACACCCTTACGGCCATGGACGGACTGAACCGGAAGGAAATCGACAGTTATATCTGGGTGGTGGCGGATAATAAAGCCATTGCATTCACTTCAAAGGATGGGATGGGAATTCCGTTTATCGACGGGAACAGCAGGACCCTCGTTCCGGTCCGCAAGCTGCTCGAATCCATCGGCGCGGAGGTCGGCTTCACCTCCGATGAGAGGGGAAATGTTGTTTC
>DLFX01000118.1 GCA_002482405.1 Firmicutes bacterium UBA7709
GCAATCAGCAAAGCAAACAGGGAAAGCAGCAGGGTCGTGGTCTGTACCGACCGTCCGATGCTGTTGAATTCCGCGTCCGGCATGCCTGTCGCCACCATCCATCCCGTATTGCCGATTTCCGCCAGATAACCGTGGCATTGGTCTTTACCGCTTGTATAGACAATTTCTCCGGCCTTTTTGTTCTTGACCGCTTCCTGAATATTCTTAGACAAATCGGTATCAGCGATATTGATATTCCTGAACTTTTCATTCGGATGATAGATGACGGTTCCATCCGAGCTGACGAGAACATAAAAACCCGTCTCACCCAGCTTATAATTCTTGAGCATCGCGTAAAGGCTGTCAACATTGAAGTCCAAGCCCGCAACTCCGATCATCGCGCCGTTTGCCGAATCATAAATCGGAGTTACCGCACTGACCACGAGAAGCCCCGTGGTCTCGTCAACGTAAGGCGCCGTCAAGGTGGGTCCCTGGGATTCCTGCACCGCAATCCACCAGTCTCTCGTCTCCACGTCATAACCCGCATCGTTGATCCAATCGTTGGAGTCGGTACACGTGTCGCTGTCCTCATCTCCGATCCAGGAGCACATGATGTTTTCGGGATCCTGCGCCGCGACATTTTTCATAGTCTGTAAAAATTCAGGATATCCAGGGCTTTCCATCATGTTCTGCCCCGGTCCGGTGACCTTGCAGATATTCTCAAACTGCGTATTCGCCGCCATATTGACCGTGGCCTGAATATAAACCTCAAGAGACGCGTTGATATCGTTTGCTGCCGCCTGTGAACGGGCCACAAGCTCGTTTTCCGTTATGCCTGTGACAGATTTGTCCACCGTCGTTACCGTTATGACTCCTACGAGACATAAGATAACGGCAAAGGGTATTCCGATAAATAATAGGATTTTGGTTACCAGACTTTTTTTCTGGAAATTGGCTGCGTTATCCGATTGGTTTTCTTTGTTCATACCTGTTTTCCCCCTCTTCTTCTTGCACGCCCCATACAGATGATAAAGTTATTATTTCAAATAGAATATCGGTTGAAATTTCATTATCTTTATGACGAAAAGACCTCTAACAGAAAAAATTGCATTTTTTATCGAATATCTCATGAAAAAAGCAATTTTTTGGGCGCGAATAGGAGTTTGGCGAAGGGTTTGGCGGAATGGATCTGCGTGGATTTTCCACTGTAGCCCTGATACAGAATCGTGGAACGGGGACCTGAGGCGAATTTTTTGCACGCCGGAGGGGTGGATGCAAAAGACCCGCACTCTGCCAATGTCCATGACACTGGCGGAATGCGGGTCCTCATTTTATTCTTATTCGGCTGCGCCTTCCACAATGCATTCTGCAACAACGCTGTGGGCGATTTTAACAAGCCATTATTTATTCTACGATCTTCGCTACGACTCCGGCTCCTACTGTCCTTCCGCCTTCTCTGATCGCGAATCTCAGTCCCTCTTCGATCGCGATTGGGGTGATCAGCTCGATGGTCATCTGGATGTCGTCTCCAGGCATGCACATCTCTACGCCTTCCGGCAGGCTCAGGTTTCCTGTTACGTCCGTCGTTCTGAAATAGAACTGCGGTCTGTATCCGTTGAAGAACGGTGTATGTCTTCCGCCCTCTTCCTTCTTCAGCACGTATACCTGGGAAAGGAACTTTGTATGGGGATGGATGCTGCCCGGCTTTGCCAGTACCTGTCCTCTTTCGATCTCACTTCTCTGCACGCCTCTCAGCAACGCTCCGATGTTGTCTCCCGCCTGAGCCTGGTCAAGCAGCTTCCGGAACATTTCTACGCCCGTTACGACTACTTTTCTCGCATGGTCCATCAGTCCTACGATTTCTACTTCGTCGGATACCTTCAGGATTCCTCTCTCTACTCTTCCCGTCGCTACGGTTCCTCTTCCTGTGATGGAGAACACGTCTTCCACAGGCATCAGGAACGGTTTGTCCGTCGGACGCTCCGGTTCCGGAATGTAGCTGTCTACCGCTTCCATCAGCTCCAGGATCTTGTCTCCCCAGGGGCCTTCCGGATTGTTCAATGCTTCCAGTGCGGATCCTCTGATGATCGGCGTGTCGTCGCCGGGGAATTCATACAGGTCAAGCAGCTCTCTTACTTCCATCTCTACCAGGTCAAGAAGCTCGTCGTCGTCTACCATGTCGCACTTGTTCAGGAATACGATGATATACGGTACCCCTACCTGTCTGGAAAGCAGGATGTGCTCTCTGGTCTGGGGCATCGGGCCGTCTGTCGCCGCTACTACCAGGATCGCTCCGTCCATCTGGGCCGCTCCTGTGATCATGTTCTTTACATAGTCGGCATGTCCTGGGCAGTCTACGTGAGCATAGTGTCTGTTCTGGGTCTCATACTCTACGTGGGCTGTCGCTATGGTGATTCCTCTTTCTCTTTCTTCCGGGGCCTTGTCGATCTGGTCGAAGGCTACCGACTGGCCTAATCCAAGCCTCTGGTTCAGCGTCTTTGTGATCGCCGCCGTCAGTGTGGTCTTGCCGTGGTCTACGTGACCGATCGTCCCGATATTAACATGGGGCTTTGTTCTTTCATACTTAGCTTTTGCCATTTTTCATTCCTCCGTTTCTGATAAGCTCATGGTCTTATTCAATAGATGCCGATACGTTCCGGTACCAATTCCGTTCGTTCAGGAAAGTATCTCATTTTAACATTCTGCCCGACGCTTTAGCGTCNNCATTTTCGTGATCCTCCATTAAATTTTTTATTGTTTCGTTACTTATTAATCTTATCCAGCAAGTTGTCAGGCAGTTTCTCAAAGTGGTCGAACTGCATGACATAAACGCCTCGTCCTTGGGTCTTGGACCGGAGATCCGTCGCATATCCGAACATTTCCGACAGAGGAACAAACCCTCTTACCGCAACTGCGCCGGAATGCATGTCGGTGCCTTCGATCCTGCCTCTCCTTGAACTGATGTCGCCGATCACGTCTCCCATATATTCTTCGGGAACCGTAACCTCGATTTTGAAGATCGGTTCAAGCAGCACAGGCTTCGCCTTCCTTGCAGCTTCGCGGAATGCCATGGATGCGGCAATCTTGAAGGCCATTTCGGAAGAGTC
>DLFX01000306.1:0-1913 GCA_002482405.1 Firmicutes bacterium UBA7709
CACCGCCCCACACATTTCGAGTCAGCCCCGTTATGACCACTTCGATACCTCTCCATATTCGTCCACTCAAATTGCGCGGCAATTCTTTCATGGAGTTGTGTCCGGATGAGACGGACAAATCAGATTATAGCACACATTGACGGTCATTCGCAACCCTGAGGAACAGAAAATTTGATTCCCTTGGGAATAATTTCGAAGGTTGTCTCGCCGACTATTGAAATTTCACCATCGCTACTGAGTTTAACGGCTTTTGAAGTTCGGATCGTCAGACTTCTGCATTGGCGGTAAGTGATGAAGCCCGCCGCCGCCGGATCCTCCAGATGGGTTCCCTTTCGGTACTTTCCTATGAGGGACAAAAACCTCCTTCTGCTGATATTGCCGACAATGCTGACGTCGATAAGGCCGTCGTCGGTTTTTGCCCGGGGCAGGCATTTAAAGCCTCCGCCGCAGTAACAGCCGTTGCCGATTGCGATGAGCATGATACCGCCGTCATATATCTCACCGTTGTCCAACGCGATCTCGAGATTCACGCCCTCTTTTTTCCCGAGGATAATGCCCACGCCAAGGCCGTAAGCCAGCGAACCGGGGACAAAAAGATATTGTTTGATCTGCGCGGCCTTATCCGCGACATTGCAGTCCAGCCCGATGTTGAACATGTTGACGCCGTACCGGACCACCGGGTCCGGGTCCGACTCATAGAGGCGGTCCAGGTCATATTCCAGGGAACCGGAAACCGGGTTCGCCATTACCGCCTCATAACGGATGATATCGACGGGTCTCGCTTCCCCGCGAATTTGCTTTTCAATATCTTCAAAACACTTTAGGCCGCCGAAGTTTCGCGGAAAGTCGTTTCCCGTTCCCGCCGGAATCATCGCGGCCTCAATATTTTCATATCCATATAAGCCATTGACGACTTCGTTGAAGGTCCCGTCGCCTCCGCAGGCGTAAAAGCGCAGGATGTCTCCGTCCTGCCTGTTAAGGGATTCTTCGCAGCGCCTCTTCGCAAAATTCATGGCATCCAAAGGCGCTATGGTCCGATGGATTTCATAATCAATTCCCAATCTTTTCGCGGTTGCTATAATCTCAGGCAGGAAAACCTTCCCCGCCCTTCCTTTTCCGGCCGCCGGATTTATGATAAAAATATGCTTCATTTGCTGCTCCTGTAAAAATGGCCGCGTACTTCCTATGTGTTTATTCTAACATAATCCGGCAGACAGTTAAAAGGCTATTTTATAATTCCTTTTTTTGGGGTATAATAATTTTATTGTTAAAAAGCGCTAGTTGTTTATAAAATATTAGACCAAAGGAGACTTTTATATGGATTCAAGAATTAAAAAATTAGCGGATGTGCTGGTCCACTATTCCTGCAATGTGCAAAAGGGAGAAAAGGTTCTCATTTCCTATGAGGGAGAGAGCACGAAAAATCTTGCAAAGCTTCTGGTAAAGGAGGTTTATGCCTGCGGAGGTCTTCCGTATGTCGAGATCCGCGATTCTTCCCTGACCAGGGAGCTCCTTCTGAACTGCAGCGAGGGGCAGCTTGAATTTATGAACGATTACCTCCTTATGCAGATGAAGGGAATGGACGCCTATATCGCGATACGCGCAAGCGACAATACCGCGGAGCTTTCCGACGTCCCTTCCGCCAAAATGAATATGTACAACAAAGCCCTGCGTCCGGTGCTCGATTACAGGGTGAACCACACCAAATGGGTCGTCCTGAGATATCCTAACAACGCCATGGCCCAGCTTGCGAATATGAGCCTGGAAGCTTTTGAGGACTTCTATTACGACGTCTGCACCCTGGATTAGAAAAAGATGTCAAAGGCCATGGATCCGCTGGTTGAGCTGATGAACAAGACCGATAAAGTCCGGCTCACCGCGAAGGGCACCGACCTGACCTTCTCCATCAAGGG
>DLFX01000306.1:1935-5080 GCA_002482405.1 Firmicutes bacterium UBA7709
GACGGCGAAGTCTATACCGCGCCGGTCAGAGAATCCATGAACGGGATCATCTCCTACAACACGCCTTCCGAGGAGCAGGGATTCACCTACGACAATATCGTGTTTGATATCAAAGACGGAAAGATCGTCAAGGCGACCTCCAACGACGACAAGCGGATCAATGATCTTTTAGATACCGATGAAAGCGCCCGCTATTTTGGCGAGTTTGCCATCGGCGTACATCCATATATCCTGAACCCCATGAAGGACACCCTCTTCGATGAAAAGATCGCAGGAAGCATCCATCTGACCCCGGGAGCTGCCTATGAAGACGCTTTCAACGGAAACAAGTCCGCGATCCATTGGGACCTCGTCCTGATCCAGCGGCCGGAATACGGCGGCGGAGAAATCTGGTTTGACGACGTGCTGGTCCGAAAGGACGGCCTCTTCGTGCTGCCTGAGCTCCAGTGCCTGAATCCGGAAAATTTAAAATAGCCGGCGAAAGGGCCCTCCGCGCTCCCGACCGACGCATCAATAACAAAAGGCTGTGCACATGCACAGCCTTTTGAGTTCAGGCGATCTGCCTGTAATTTATTTTACCGTTGTCATATTCGATCAAGTAAACTCCTCTGGCCATGATCTGATTTTGTTCCAGGATATTCATGGCGGCGCGGATGTTATTTGTTTTCAGCTGGACCGCATACCCGCAGGTTTTCAACAGGTTAGGCGGCACCTTTTTCACCGCTGACCCGATTCTGTTTTCCTGTAGCTTTTCCTGTGCATAGACTGCCCTGTAAAAGGAAGAAAAAGCTATTACGTATTCATTCATTCTTTAACCCCCTATGGTGGCTTATAGCCTCAGCTTTCTGGACCCTGTCAACCGAGGCTATGCCAAGGTTTTTATCATCCTCAGATAGATCTGTATCAGACTGGATTTATTCACGTCCTCCTCGGCCACAATGGGATATCTGGCAATTTCGCTGTCATTCTGATAGATAACCAGCTCTCCTACCTGATCCCCCTTGGCGATGGGCGCGGAAACGGTTCCATGATAGTCGAGCTCGCCCCGGATGGAATCCTTATCGCCTTTTTTCACCAGAACGCTGATGTTCTCCGGCGCCACTGCGTTCACCATGTTGGGCGTACCCTTCTCGATGACCACCGTCCCCATGGGCTCTCCTTTTTCTGCCAAATTTACGGCGTCATAATTTGCAAATCCGTAATCCAGCAGTTTCGCGGCCTCGGCGAACCTCGTCTTTGAAGCCGGACTCCCCATAATGACGGCGATCAGATCCAGATCTCCTTTTTTCGCCGAAGCCGACAGGCAGTACCCCGCCTCCTGAGTAAACCCGGTCTTGATCCCGTTGGCGCCCGGATAGGTTTTGATCAGCCGGTTGGTATTGGTCAGCCCAAGCTCTGTCTGCTTTTTCCCCGGAAGGCCCACCGTTATATTCGTCATCCAAACGCTGAACCAATCCTGAATTTTTTCATGCTTTAATAATTCTCTTGACATTAATGCTATATCATATGCACTGGTATAGTGATTGGCTACCGGGAGCCCGTTGGTATTTACAAAATGAGTGTCCACCATTCCCAGCTCCGCCGCCCGCTTATTCATGTTCTCCACGAAGATATCCACCGAGCCCGCAAGGTACTCCGCCGCGGCGACGCAGGCGTCGTTGGCGCTGACGATGGAAATCCCTTTCATCAAGGTTTCCAGCGTCTGCTGTTCCCCCGGTTCCATATACATCTGGCTTCCGCCCATGCTGGCGGCCTTTTCACTGACCGTAACCTTATCCTCCAGGCTTATCTGCCCTCTGTCGACGGCTTCCATGACCAGAAGCATCGTCATGACCTTTGTCACGCTGGCAGGCGGGAGATGATCGTGGGAATTCTTCTCATACAAAATCGTCCCGCTTCCCGCGTCGATAAGGACGGCGGATTTGGCGTCTACATCCATCCCAATGGCTCCGCCCGTAATGGAGGTGGGCAGGACTGTAGGCACTACCTCTTCTGCACTTGAAACGATTTTATTAGAAATGTTATCTTCCGCGCCGGCCACGCAAGGAGCCATCGTGACCAATAAACAGAACGCAAGCAGTAGCGTTGCCAGTCTATATTTAAGCAATACAAAAACCCCCTCACATCGATTATGTTAATAACATATGGATGTCTTGGGGGTTTTATGACAAATTTCAACGCCGTTTGGCTTGTCCCGACATTATCGGATCACTTTGCGGATCAGGCTTTGTCCCTCAGGCCTGATTTCCTTTAGATGAAAGGCCGCTAACGCTTCTTTGGCGCCTGCCTCCACGCGATCCTTTTCATTTCCATAGACTGTTGCAAGCAGGTCGCCTTTCTTCACATATTCGCCGGTTTTTTTATGCAGCATGATTCCCGCCGACAAGTCGATGATGTCCTCCTTGACGACCCTTCCTGCTCCAGAATGCTGGGACGCAAGTCCGATGGCCCTGGCGTCGATCTCTCCTATATACCCGTTGGTTTTAGCGCGCACGTCAAGATGGCGGCACGGTTTCGGGAATAGGTGGTAATTGTTGATCACCTTGGGGTCCCCGCCCTGCCCCTCGATAAATTCGGAGNNAGCGCAGCGCCGCTTTTCAGCGCAAAATCCGCGAGCTTATATGCGTTTTCCGGAGAATCCGCCTTATCCCCCGCATAGATCATATAGGAAGCCAGGGCCAGGGAAAGCTCCGTGATATCCTTAGGACCGTTCCCCTTCAAGGTTTCAATGGCTTCCATAACCTCAAGGCTGTTTCCTACCGCATACCCCAGAGGCTGGCTCATATCCGTCACCAGGGCGATGGTCTTTTTCCCGTCCGCCTTTCCGATTCCCACCATGAGTTCCCCCAGCTCGCAGGCGTCTTCAAAGCGCTCCATAAAAGCGCCGCTGCCGCATTTTACATCCAAAACGATGGCGTCGCTGCCTGACGCCAGCTTCTTGCTCATGACGCTTGAGGTGATCAGGCTGAGGTTATCTACGGTAGCGGTCACATCCCTGAGGGCGTAGAGCTTTTTATCCGCCGGCGCGATATGAGCTGTCTGGCCGATTACCGACAGGCCTACCCGATTCACAAGGGATATGAACTCATCCGCTTCCAGCGTGGTCCTGAACCCGGGGATGGACTCCATCTTATCCACCGTGCCT
>DLFX01000306.1:5098-7707 GCA_002482405.1 Firmicutes bacterium UBA7709
TCTTCGCGATGGGAACGCCGCAGGCCGCCGCCACAGGCCCTACCACCAGCGTCGTCTTATCGCCCACGCCTCCCGTGCTGTGTTTATCCACCTTCACCCCGCTGATTCCGGAGAGATCCACGATATCTCCGGAATTTTTCATCGCCCTCGTCAGTTCATAGGTTTCCGTGCGATTCATCTTTTTGAAAAAGATTGCCATCAAAAGCGCGGCGGCCTGATAATCGGGAATAGTGCCTTCGGTATAGCCATCGACAAAGAATTCGATTTCCTCTTTTGTAAGAACACCGCCCTCCCGCTTTTTAAAGATGATGTCATACATATTCATATCTTAAATCTCCTTTATCTCTTTAAAGAAACTTTCTCCGATCTCCGATTTCGGCACTGACAGATATTCCGCTATGGTTGCGCCGATATCTGCGAAGCTTTTCCGCGTCCCGAGGTTGACGCCAGGCTTGACGCTCCTGCCGTACAGGATCACCGGCGTGTGCTCCCTCGTATGATCCCATCCGGAATGGTCCGGATCGTTTCCGTGGTCGGCTGTAAGGACGAGGATATCCTCAGGCTTCATGGCCTCCATCAGTTCCGGGAGCCTGCGGTCGAATTCCTCGATGGCCTTCCCGTATCCCACCGGATCGCGGCGGTGTCCGTACTTGGAGTCGAAATCCACCAGGTTGGTGAACAGGAAGCCTTCAAAATCCGTGTGCATAGCCTGTAAAGTCTTATCGACTCCGTCCATGTTGCTTTCGGTATGAACGGATATGCTGACACCCTTTCCGTTGAAGATATCCCTGATTTTCCCCACGGCGTAGACGGTCATCCCCGCTTCCTTCACGTTGTCAAGGGTTGTTTTTCCGCTCGGCGATACCGCAAAGTCCTTCCGGTCAGCGGTTCTGACCCGCTTCCCGCCCTCGATGACATACGGCCTTGCGATGACTCTGCCCACCTGAACATCTCCCACGAGCATTTCCCTTGCCACTTCACAGATATGATAAAGCTTCTCCAAAGGGATCACGGCTGTATTGGCGGCAATCTGAAATACGCTGTCCGCGGAAGTATATATGATGGGCTTTCCGGTCTTCTCATGCTCCGGCCCCAGAGTTTCAATAATTTCCGTGCCTGACGCCGCATAATTGCCCAAGGTCTCCATTCCGATGGCCTTTTCATAAGCTTTCATGAATTCCCCGGGAAATTCCGGGAATGTTTTAAAGGGAACCTCCGTATACAGCCCTGCGATTTCCCAATGTCCCGTGATGGTATCCTTGCCGTTGGACATTTCCGTCAGCCTGCCGAAAGCTCCTGACGGGCTGCGCTCCTTTGCGATCTTCGTAACGCCGTCGATATTTCCAAGCCCCAGCTTTATGAGATTTGGGATCTTAAAATCCGGCATGGCAGCCGCGATATGATCCAGGGTGTGAGCACCCGCGTCTCCATATTTTTCGGCGTCCGGCATCGCCCCGATCCCCAGGCTGTCCAAAACGATCAATATTACTCTTTTCATCATGCGCCTCTCTTGTTTTAAATTATTTGATATGGTGTGCATCTTAAATAATCTGTGGATGTCAGGATATATTCTATATTGTTTCTCATACCCTTCAATCCGCAGCCATAAGCATCTTTTCCGTGAAGATGTCCGTAAACGACTTTCACCGCGCCGTACTCTTCGAAGAGATCGGTAAATCCGGAGCCTCTGATATCGTCCGCCGCAGGAGGAAAATGGATCACTCCGAGGATATTCCCCCTGTTTATTCCGCTCTCTTCCGCTTTTTTCCCATATCCGGCTTTTGCGGCCGCTTCCAGCGACAGCTTTATTCTGCCGAGTTCCCGGAGATATATCTTCTCATCCTGAGCCGTGAAGTCGCTGTCTCCGGGGCAGATCCAGCCCCTTGAGCCGCAGATCGCGTAGCCTTCCGCCTCGTAAAACGTGTTCTGAAGGAAATACATATTCTCAAACTGGGCGTTCAGCTTGCTCGTAGAGTTCCACCAGAGGTCGTGGTTGCCCTTGATGAATACTTTTTTTCCCGGCAGTTCGCTGATCCATTTCAGATCCGTCAGCGCGTCTTCAAACCGCAGAGCCCACGAGTTGTCGCCGGGAAGGATCACGGTATCTTCATCCGAAATCATCGATTCCCAGTTTGACTTCACCTTTTCCGTATGATTGATCCACTCCCCTCCGTAGATATCCATCGGTTTATCCGACGAAAAGGAAAGGTGCAGATCTGCAATCGCGTATATGCTCATCGATCAATCTTCCTCGCTTAAATCGACATCTTCCGGCAGTCCGATCTCCAGGATTTCCCGGCTGCTGGCTTCCGGGAGGCTTGTAACGTTTCTCAGCTTGCTCTGTATCTTGCGGGTCCTGGTCCCGATGAGCTTATCCAGCTCCGCGTTGGCCTGGTTGATCCGCTGCTGGGTGGCGGTAAGCACATCCCCGAATTTATCAAACTCCGTTTTCACCGCCCCAAGAATGTTCCATACCTCGCTGGAATGCTTCTGGATCGCCAGAGTTTTAAATCCCATCTGGAGGCTGTTCAAAAGAGCCGCCATGGTGGTGGGGCCTGCGATATTGATCTTATATTCCCTCTGGAGCGTCTCCACCATGCCCCTTCTCA
>DLFX01000179.1:0-3170 GCA_002482405.1 Firmicutes bacterium UBA7709
GCCGTCACCCATTCCAGCATATGCTTTTTGGAAACGCAGACCCGGAAAAGGGTCACAAAGATCGCATCCAGCATTCTCACCGCCTGATACGGCAAAAATAGGACGGACAGCAGGAACTGGAACAGGGAGGATTTGATTCCGAAAAATCCGGGACGGTATCTCTTGATCCTGTCGTATTTCATCCGTTTCCGCAGTTCGTCCAGAAGGTTCAGCAGCAGGGGAAGCCCGAGGACGGCGAGGGCAATGGCCGCCCAGAAGTTGAAATTTCCGGGAAGGACGCTTGCGCCCAGCAGTAATAAGACCAGCAGAGAAGGAGCAATCAGGCTTCTCCTCAAATTGTCCGCAATCTTCCAGAGAGAAATGAAGGACAGCGGGTTCCTGACCCGCTCCTTCTTTCTGTTGTAAACCTTCCTGCCCAGCCACGGGATGAGCTGCCAGTCGCCTCTGATCCACCGGTGCAGCCTGGCCATATATGAGTTGTATTTTGAGGGATAGGAATCCACCAGTTCCAGGTCCGTAACCAGCGCCGCCCTGACATACGAGCCCTCCAGCAGGTCATGGCTGAGGATGGCGTTTTCCGGGATCGCGTCCTTTAAAACGCTGTGAAAGGTCTTTAATTCGTAAATTCCCTTCCCGGTGAATATCCCCTCTCCGAAGAGGTCCTGATACACGTCGGATATGGCGCTGGCGTAGGGGTCCATGCCCTCCTGCCCGGTATATATCCTCGAAAAGACGGATTTGTTTGCGCTCTCGATATCAAAGGAGATCCTGGGCTGCATCACGCCGTAGCCCTCNNGGCCCCTTTCCCGGTCTACCACCGGAGTGTTTAAGGGGTGGGCCATAGCTCCGATCATCTTCTTCGCCATTCCGAAGGGCAGCATGGTGTCCGCGTCCAGGGTTATGATATATTTTATATTGCCGGCGGGAAGCTTTCCGTTGGAGTAAAAAATAAAGCTGGTCTCCTGGGAACCCAGGAGCAGCTCGTTGAGCTCCATCAGCGCCCCCCGTTTGCGTTCCCACCCGGTCCATTTGTTATCGCACTCGTTGAATTTTCTCAGGCGGTTGTAGAAGTAAAAGACATCCTTGCCGTCCTTCGAGTATTTCCGGTTCAGGGACCTGATCCCTTCCGCGGCGGTTTGGAGGACCCTGGCGTCATTTTCCTTATTGGGCCCGTCGGAATCCGAAAAGGCTCCGATCAGCGCGAAGTACAGATTGTCCTCCCTGTTTGCGAGGTAATGACTCTCCATGTTTTCCAGCAGCTGCTCCACTCTTTTTTCATCCGAAAGCAGCGCCGGAACCACAACCATGGTGCTCAGCTCCGCGGGCACCCCTTCTTTCAGCTCAAGCCGCGGGAAAAACGACGGCTTTTTCACCTTGCAGATCATCCAATTGGCAATGGAGACGACGATCTCCGAGATGGGGATCAAAACCACGATCCCTGCGAGAATGCGGCCGGCATAGAATGCGGTCAGAGCCACGAGCAAAGCGGTGAAAAGTCCGATGAAGCACAGATAAGCGCGTCCCAGGTCTTTCTCCAGGCGGCTTTTGACCCTTCCCCTGCCGCTCCTTTCGCCTTTTTGCCTGCTTTCCAGCGATTCCAGTCCCTTTCCCATGAGATAATATCCCACATGGGATCTCTTGCTGCAGCGGTTTTCTTCTTCTCCTCCCCTGGCCTCCCTGCACTCTTCAAAAGCGGCCTTGGCAAGCTCGACGGCTTCCCTGGCGATGTGGAGCTCGGAAACGCGATACGCTTTCGCAAGCTCTCCTATCTGATTTTTATAATGATTTCTGGAATCGATATCCATCCTGCTGTAGACCCCTTCCGGGTCCTGCCGGAGGATGTTCTCCAGAAAGCTGACGGTTTCAAATATCTCAGACCAGTCAAAGCTCGAGATATACTTCAGGCTCGCGATGGCGTTTCCCATGGAAACCGTATACACGGCCTGAACGTTATGCTCCTTCTGGGCGACGGCTTCTGTCGTCGTATTATATCTGTCCAGATTTTCATCGATATACTTCAAAATGGCGGAGTAACTGCGCCCGGATCTCCTCAGCCGGTAAAGCAGGTGCTCGAGAAATGACGGATTGACCTCGTCCATGGATTTGGCTCCGCCTTTAAAAAGCTTGTCGATGGTCTTCGTGTCTACGGTGTCTTCTGCCAGCCATTTTTCGAAGATCTCATCGGCGATATTCCATTGCCGCTTTGCTTCCATGATCTTTTCGCTGATGGTCCGGATCTTTTCCACTAGAGCCAGCTTGATCATGATTGGAATGATCCTGATTTCCCGCTCCAGAAGGACGGTATGGGACTGATAGGCTTCCAGATATTTGAGGAGGGTATCGATTTCCACCTGTCCGTCGGTATGGGATACCAGCTCCATGGCGATGGCCAGAATCCTCGTATGCCCTTTGGAAACGCCCTTGCTCAAGGTGGGCAGATTGCTGTATTCTTTCTTCGTCAGGTCTCTGCGGATGCTTTTTACCTGCTCTTCAACAATATAAAAATTGTCCAGAAGCCACTCTGCCGCGGGGGGCACTGTGCGCTTCTGGGCTACATCTTCATTCAGGCTGTTGCAGACGGACAGAATCTGGCTGTAATTATCGTTCATCCGCGCCACCGGCCAGTTCGCCGCGTTGAATTTCATGGAAGCGGAATGCTCTCTCGCGATAGTCCTGGCGTGATCCTCCAAAACCTCTTCCGACAGCGAAGCCGCGCTGATCTGAACATTTTTATTTCTTCTCCCGCGGATCACGACATAAAACAGCAGCACTGCTATTACGAGAGCAATACCGATTCCGAAAAAATAATAAAAATCGAAGCTCAATTCAATAATCTCCTAGATTTAACTTAAATCAAATACACTTAATAATTATCTCCTCTTCGGCTCCGGAATATTCATATTTTTACCAACATTAGACGGGGGGACTTTTTATTTTACTTTACGACGATTTAGGGATATAATAGTAAAAGTGAGTGGCTTACAGCCGCCCATTTTTTATGGAAGAAAATTAACTGGTGAAGAAATGAAATCAAAAAATACAATATTATACGGGTCCCTTTTGTTGATTCAATGCCTGCTTTGGGGAGTCGGCAACCCTGTGATGAAGATCGGCTTAAACGTTATCCCGCCCCTTTTCTGTCTGACCATACGGTATGTTCTGGCATTTCT
>DLFX01000179.1:3245-5515 GCA_002482405.1 Firmicutes bacterium UBA7709
CTTTGCGCTGATCTATACCACCGCGACAAACGCCGGTTTCCTGATGGGGACTTCCGTTATTTTTACTCCTCTGTTATCCTTCTTCATCTTAAAATCGAAGATTGATAAAAAGCATTTTATACCTATCGCCATCGTTACCGTCGGCCTTTTTTTGCTGTGCAGCGGCGGCGGCAGCTTCAGCCTCGGGCCGGGCGAGGTCCTCGCATTGATTTGTGCGATTACCGGGGCTGGCATGCTGGTTTTCAGCTCAAAATATCTGAAAGATATGGACCCCTTTGCCACCACGGTGATGCAAACCGGATTCACCGGGCTGTTCTGTCTGATCTTTTCGCTGTTGTTTGAGGACATGCCGAATTTAGCAAGCATCCCGATGATGGGCTGGTGGGTCATCATCTATCTGGCGGTGGGCTGCACCTGCGTCGCATATCTGATTCAAAACATCGCCCTGCGTCACGTATCCGCCACCTATACGGCGCTGGCTTTCTGCTCCGAGCCGATTTTCACCGCCATCGCTTCTTACATCATGCTCCACGAGGTGCTGTCGGTAAAAGGATTCATCGGCGCTATCCTGATCTTAGCCAGCATCGTTGTCGCTTCCCTGATGCCGGACAATTAATTTCCGATCCGAAGGTCACACAGCAAAATATACATCAGGTGCACAGCTGGTTGTGCAAGAATAAATTTACCGGAAAAGCCCCATGTTTCCGGTTTTTTGTGGCGTAAGCAACATTTATCGCTCCGCTTAACCATTGCAACAAGTCTACAATTGTATAATAATATACACATGAGGTAAAACAATAGGTTAGGAGTGACAAATTATGAAATTTACCGATCAAATGAAGGTTTTCGGCTTCAATCAAGCGATGAAATACCTGGAAAAGGACCCCGAGGTCAACATTCCGAAGCTGATGGATCTTGCCGACCGCTTCATGCCTAAGGATCTGTTTCCAGCCCAGAGAAAAGCTTTTCACAACGCCATCAATGAAAAAAACTGCTGGTACGATCTCATCATGAAGGTATACGATCTGGATCCCGGCGCCAGAGCCGCGTTTTTCCAAAACTTTATCTTAAATTCCGCCGTTTTCTCCTGGCCCGAGCAGGAGAAAAACCGGGAGAAATACGGATGCAACATCCCCTGGGCGATCCTGCTGGATCCCACCTCAGCCTGCAATCTTCACTGCACGGGGTGCTGGGCCGCGGAATACGGAAATACCCTCAACCTGAGCTTCGAGACCATCGATTCCATCATCACCCAGGGAAAGGAACTGGGGGTGTTTATGTACATCTATACCGGCGGCGAGCCGCTGGTGCGGAAAAAAGATGTGATCCGGCTTTGTGAAAAGCATTCCGATTGTCTCTTTTTGAGCTTTACCAACGCTACCCTCATCGACGTGGATTTCTGCAAGGAAATGCTCCGGGTGAAAAACTTCATTCCAGCCATCAGCGTGGAGGGCTTCGAGGAGGCCACCGACGCCCGGCGCGGCAAGGGAACATACGCCAGCGTGGTAAAAGCCATGGGACTGCTGAAAGCACATAAGCTGCCCTTCGGGATCTCATGCTGCTGCACCAGTGAAAATATGGAATCCATCTGCAGCGAGGCGTTCATCGATCAGATGGTGGATTGGGGAGCCTTGTTCTGCTGGTTCTTTACCTTTATGCCTGTCGGCGTGGACGCCCCCGTAGAGCTGATTCCCTCCGCGGAACAGCGGGAGCACCTGTACCGCTTTGTCAGGGATATGCGCTCTGAAAAGCCGATTTTTACCATGGATTTCTGGGGCGACTCCGAATATGTGGGCGGATGTATCGCCGGCGGCCGCCGCTATTTACATATCAACGCAGCCGGAGACGTGGAGCCCTGCGTATTCATCCACTATTCCAATGTCAATATCCATGACACCTCGCTGCTGGACGCCCTGCGCTCCCCGATCTTCATGGAATACCACAACAACCAGCCCTTCAACGACAATCTGCTTCGTCCCTGTCCCGTGCTGGATAATCCGGGGCGGCTGGCTGAAATGGTTGACAGAGCGGGCGCAAAGTCCACCGATTTACAGCATAAGGAGGACGCCGGCGAGCTCTGCGGTAAATGCGTTCCCACCGCCGAAGCGTGGGCTCCTGTGGCGGACCGCCTGTGGGCGGAAACCCATAGTTCCGACGGCATAAAAAAGAGCTAAACCCATATTGGAAATAGAAAAAACCAATCGAGTAGGAGGTAGGTGATTAATTCACCTACCGACCTCTCCCAGCACCGTGCGTACGGTTCCGTACAC
>DLFX01000294.1:0-6040 GCA_002482405.1 Firmicutes bacterium UBA7709
GGAAGTGCTCTACCTACTGAGCTACAACAGCAAAACTGTTCTGTGCGGTAAGCGCCCCGCGATTTCAGGTTTTCACCAAACTTTCACAAGGCACTCGTCCGACACTAATGGTTATTTTACTATAAGAGGACGGTCAATGTCAATACCGACTTTTAAAACTTCACGACCCCATGATTTACAATGTTTTACAGGTACATGATGCACTCTTTCAGCTTTTCCACATCGTTTACGACGCAGTACCCGTTTTCCTTGCTGATGATTTTATTTCGCTCCATCTCCTTCAGGATGTTGGAAACCGTCACGCGGCAGGTCCCTACATAGATCGCCATCTCATAATGGGTGAACTTGATGTTGATCCGAATGCCGTTTTTCGTCGGCGTGCCCTGTTCCTGGCAGAGCATGTACAGGTATTTCGCGACCCGCGACGGCGCCCTCATGAAAGCCATATCTCCCACGTGGGAGGACAGAATTTTCACCATTCTCGAGAGGTCGGTGATCACGTTGATGGCCTTCTCGCTGTCATTCTTTACAAGGTTGATGAATACGTCCTTGCTGATTTTGTAGACGACGCTGTCCGCTACGATGGTATAGCACTGATAATCTGGGATGTCTCCGGCTAGAGCCCCCACATTGAACAGATTGCCTCTGTTGACAAGCAGTATGATCTTCTCTTCCCCTTCATCGTTAAAAGTCGAAATCCTGACTCTGCCCGTGTGGAGATAGAAGACCGAGTCCTCGACATCGGCCGATTGCATGGTGGTTCCCCGTTTGTATTGGATCTTGGTTCCGTGCTCTTTTAGAAAACTCCAGTCGAAGTAATCCGCGAACAACCAGGGCGCGTTTACAAGCTTTTGCTCGTCAAATTTATCCGGCATATTCATTTCCCCCTCCGTCGTTACCTGGGCAATCGAAAAAACGTCTCATCTGCCAGGGATAAGAAAAGATGTCTTGTCTTCAGGGATAAGAAAAAGTGTCTTATCTACTTAGGGATAAAAAATTATCTATTTTATTCTATACTCCCTGCTCCTCAGAATCAAGCAAAATGGCTGAAAATTCTTACATTTCAGTGAAATCGTTTCGACGAAAAGAAACACCTCCGGATGAAAAGGTGTTTCATAAAAATAAAGGTGTTTCCAGTCCTCAAAATCAGGGCAGACCCCTATGGCCTTACCGTGATCAATGCGTCGGCTTCTATGACTTTGCCTTAATCAGAGCATCCATTCTATGAGTTTACCTTGACCAAAGCGTCGACTCCGATGACGCCTTTCCCTTTTTCGTATACGAAAAGCGGATTGACGTCCAGCTCCTCGATCTCGGGATGATCGGATATGAGGTTTGAAACCCGAAGCAGCGCATCCAGGATGGCCGCCTCGTCATAGACGGCGCCCCGGGATCCCGCTATGACCTGATACAGCTTGATCTCGTGAAGCATCTTCTCCGCTTCCCTCTCCCCGATGGGCAAGAGGCGCATCGCCACGTCCTTGTAGACCTCTACGAAGATTCCGCCGCCGCCCACCATGATCAGGGGGCCGAACTGCGGGTCGCGCTTCATCCCAACGATCAGCTCCATGCCTTTTTCCGCCATCTCCTGGATCAGCACGCCGTCGATCTGGGCGTCCGCTTTGTACTTCCCGGCATTTTCCATGATCTTGTGAAAGCAGCCNNCAGCCGCGGATTTCCTCTTCCGTTTTGACGCCGAGAAAGACGCAGCCCGCATCGGTCTTGTGCAGGATGTCCGGGGAGAGGATCTTCATTACGACGGGGAGCCGCAGCGACTTTGCCTTTTCCACCGCGTCGTCGGGGTCTTTGCAAAGGACGCTTTTTGCCATGGGAAGTCCGCCGCCTGCCAGCAGCTCGCTCGCCTCCAGTTCATTCAGAAATCTGCTCAAACCATTCCCCTCCCTTCAGGTTCTGCAAAAACATGCTGTATTCCACCATGTTCTTCAGAGCGCTTACCGCGTTGGACGGCTCTTCAAAGGTCTTGACTCCGCTGCCCTCCAGAATGGCTCTGCACTCCCACACGTAATTCCCGGACAGGATGCAGATATAAACCGGCTTCCTGCCCTGGTTTTCCTCCTTGAGGAAACGGATCAGGGCCTCGGCCAGCTCCTTCCTCGGCAGGAAGGAGGGAACCACCGTCAGAAAGATCACACTGTCGACATTTTTATCCCCCAGCACAACCCGCAGCGCGTCCACATGCTGACGGACGTTTGCGGACACGGTGATATCCGAATATCCTTCCGGGGAACAGATGCTTGACATCTCAGGCACAACCGACCGCAGCAACTCCTTGGTTTCAGCGCTTACCACCGGCATCTGAAGCGTCCTCTGCTCCAGCACGGCGTCGGTGCTGTAAATCCCGAAGCCTCCCGTCTGGGTCAGGATGAACACGCGGTTGCCCTGGGGCAGCGGAAGGGAATCGAACGCCTGGAGGTTGTCGATCAGCTCCTGCATGCTGTAGGTCCGGATCACGCCGAACTGCCGGAACGCCGCGCTGTACACCTCGTCGGAGCCGGCCAGGGAGCCGGTGTGGGAATTGGCCGCTTCCGCTCCCACGGCGCTCCTGCCGACCTTGAGAACGACGATTGGCTTTTTCCTGACGATCCGCGCCATGGTTTCGATAAGCCGTTTCCCTTCGGCATAGCCCTCTATGTACATCCCGATCACCCGGGTGTCCTCATCCTCCTCGAAATACTCCAGCAGGTCGATAAAATCCACGTCCGCCATGTTGCCGATGGAGACGAATTTATTGATGGAGATGGGTGCGGGCTGGGATGCTCCCTTCATGAGAATCGACGCCGCCATGGAGCCGCTCTGGGAAATAAAGCTGATTCCGCCCTTTTTCCCCCTGGTCTCCTTGGGAAGCATGGTTTCCACAAAGGTCGTGTCCACCCGGTTGATGTTGTCGATGACGCCGATGCAGTTGGGTCCCAAAACCCGGATACCGTATTTCTTTGCGGTGTTGATGAGGCAGTCCTGCCGCCTCTGTCCCTCTTCCGTCTTGATCTCCCCGTAGTTGGCGGCGGCGCACACGATGACCTTGACGTCGTTCTTCGCGGCCATCCTGACCTCCAGGTCCTCCATGATCTCATCGATCAGCTCGGAAGGAGTGATGAGCACCACCAGCTCCACCGTGTCCTCCACCTGGGAAAGCTTTTTATGGCATGGAAAGCCCAGTATGCTCTCTTCCTTCGGGCTGATGGGGAAGACTTTCTTGGGATACCCGATGCTGATCAGATTGCTCAGGATGATGTATCCCGCTTTCAGGGGGTTTGGCGAAACACCGACGATTGCAATGTTTTCAGGATCGAACAGGGCGTGTAAATTGTCCTTCATAGCTTCTACCTCTCCTATCCTATAAATCTGCCAGCTTCTTGATCCTGTTCCACTTGGTATCCACGAGCTCCTGGATTTCCGCGATTTCCTCGTCATTCAGATGCTTGAACTTCTTCATATTTTTGATGAATTCCCCGATGGGCTTCGGGTCCTTATATTCCTTGGTGATTACGAATTTGCCGTCGATGACCTCATAGAGGGGGAAGAAATTCGTCTCTACGGACAGACGGCAGCTTTCGATGCTCCGCTCCGCCGGAATACCCCAGCCCGTCAGACACGGATTGTATACGTGAAGGTAGGCGAGGTCGCGCTCGGAAGCCTCCATGGCCTTTTCCACCTTTGAGATCATATCCGGAATAAAGGCGGGGCTGCAGGTAGCCATATAGGGGATATCGTGCATGGCCATGACCATGGGAAAGTCCTTCTTATTCTGTTTTTTCCCGCCTCGTCCTTCCCGGCTGACGGGAGTGGTGCTGGTCCACGAATACTTGGTCGTGGCGCTGCTCCGCTGGTAGCCGGTGTTCATATATCCCTCGTTGTCGTAACAGATATAGATCAGCTTATCCCCCCGCTCGGCGGCGCCTGAAAGGCACTGCATTCCGGCGTCCGTGGACGCTCCGTCTCCCGCAAAGGCCACTACGTTTACCTTGCGCCCTACCTTTTCATAGTGCATTTTAATGCCGGAGAGCATGGACGCCACATTGTCCAGGAGCGGGAAAAACGCGGGGATCTTCGTCCCCATCTCCATATCCCAGCCCACGACGCCTACGCCTCCCATGCATCCGGGAGGAACGGCGAGAATGGTGTTCGGCCCCAGAACCTTCAGGCAGGTCCGCAGCGTCAGTTCTACGTTGCATCCCACACAGGCGGAAATGCCCGGGGATACCATATCTTCAAGAGAAGCCATCTTATCGATCGCGTTCATGCTAAGCCTCCTCATTCATCAGCCAGGCGCACCCCTGGCTCTTGCCGCTGGATGCCGCTGAAATAATCATATCAATCGCGTCTTCGAACATCCGGATCGAGATGTCCTCGCCGCCCAGGCCCGCGATAAACGGCACCGACGGCACATAATTTCCGCTCTCATATAAAGCGGCCTTCACTTCCTGGTAGACGATGCCCGTATCCCATCCAAAGGACACGTTCCGNNCTTGCCAGAGCGCGGCAGACCCTTTCCTGGGGCATCGGCCTGAGGATTCTCATCCTCACCAGCCCGACCTTGATTCCCTTTTCTCTCTTCCGGTCCACGGCGTCCTTTGCCGCTCCCGACATGGAGCCTGTGGTCACCAGGGCGTATTCCGCATCCTCCATCCGGTACTCCTCGATGGCGCCGCCGTAAGCCCTGCCGAACAGTTCGCCGTATTCCCGGTCCACCTCGTCCAGCACCGTCAGCGCGTTCTGCTGAGCCTTCAAATGCTTGTGCCTGTATTCCATCACCAGCCTGCCGTTGGTCAGAGGGTCCACCGACATGGGTCTTTCCGGATCCAACAGGATGTGTTCCGCATGATAAGTCCCTAAAAATTTATCCACCTTTTCCTGCTCGGGGATAAAGACCTTTTCCGTCATGTGGGAAAGGTAAAAGCCGTCATAGCAAATGTTGACGGGAAGCAGGATCCGCTTGTCCTCGGCGATCTTGAATGCCTGGATCACCATATCCATGATCTCCTGATTGTCCTCCGCGTAGATCTGCAGCCAGCCCGCGTCCCGGACAGACATGGAATCCTGCTGTCCTCCCCATACGCTTTGGGGCGAGATCATCTCTCTGTTGACGATCACCATCACGATTGGCAGCCGCAGCGTGGAAGCCCTGAAATAAGGTTCATACATCAGGGCCAGCCCCTGGGATGCGGTGGCGGTAAAGGTCCTGGAACCTGCCAGGGAAGCTCCCGTCACAACGCTCATGGCCGTGAGCTCCGATTCCACCTCGCTGATCTGGGCGTCGATTTCACCGTTTGCCACAAATTCGGAAAAGTATTCCACCACCGGGGTTTGAGGGGTGATGGGATACGCCGCCACAACGCCGGGCTTCGCCATAGCCGCGCCCACTGCCGCAGCCATGTTTCCGTTTAAAATCTCAACCTTCTGCATTATCTCTCCTCCTCCGGTATCAAATCGATGGCCTTTTTCGGACATTCGTGGGCACAGATAGCGCAACCCTTGCAATAGTCGTACTTTATGATATATTTCCCGTCGATTCTCTCAATCGAATTGACAGGGCAGTACAGCAGACAAATGCCGCATCTTATGCATTTCTCCTGATCGATCAGGGGCCTTTGGGTCCGCCAGTCGCCTGTATTTAAAACGTGGATCCCCTCGGTGCCGATGGGGACAATATGTTCACTCTTATATTTCATGCCATCGCCTTTCTATCATTCAAAACTATGGATTTCCACCGCTTCATAGCCTTTTTTCAGCGCTTCGACATTTTTCGCGCCCCAAAGTTCTTCGACCTTTTCCGCCACGTAATCCAGCCCTACTATGCCCGACGCCTTGCAGAAGGCCCCCAGCATGACCGTGTTGGTGATGGGCTTTCCCAGGAGCTCAAGGGCTATGTCGGTGGCGTCTACGCAAGCCACCGTCTTCACCGTATCCGGAAGCTTTAAATCGTCCTTGCTCTGCTTTGTGTTCAAGACCAGCAGGCCGCCTTCCTCCACTCCTTCAAACACGTTGACGGCATTCATGATCGTCGGGTCTAAAACCACGA
>DLFX01000294.1:6046-11350 GCA_002482405.1 Firmicutes bacterium UBA7709
GACCCGGTTTTTAGCCCGAATCGGCTCGTCGCTGATCTTCAGAAAGGCCGTTACCGGCGCTCCCTGGCGTTCAAAGCCGAAAAATGGGATCGAGTTTCCGTATTTGCCCTCCTTTACGGCAGCATAAACCAGAACCTCAGCGGCCTTTACGCAGCCGAGGCCGCCTCTTCCATGCAATCTTATTTCCTTCAAGTATGTAACCTCCTACTATTCAGTCTGTCCCCGATACAGGCAGCGCCCGCCCGGTCCTGCCGCCACACAGCGCCCGTTTTCCGCGACGATCTCTCCGCCCTTTACGGTGAGCACCGGCCATCCTGTCAGCCGTTTTCCCTCATACAGAGAGAAATCGGATCTCGAACCGCACTCCTCCGCCCTGACTTCTTTTTCCAGGTTCATGTCGATGATGACGACGTCCGCGTCGCTGCCCGGAAGCAGCGTCCCTTTCCGGGGGTAGACTCCGAAAATCTCCGCCGGGTTTTTGGTCATCAGCCCGATGACCAGGTCCAGCGGCACTCCCCTCTTCACGACTCCCTCGTGGAGAACCACCGGCAAATGAGTTCCAACTGCCGGATAGCCCGGCATGGCATTCCAGATAGAACCTCCGATGTTTTTTTCCGCCAGAGTCATGGTGACGTTGTCTGTGCCGATGGTGTCCACCACGCCGCTTTGAACGGCATTCCACAGCGCCTCCACATCCTCGGGATCCCGGAAGGGCGGCTCCATTTTGATCCTGTTGTTCATCGGGGCGTCCCTGGTGATGGAAAGATAGGGACTTGTGGTTTCTATGTGAATATATTTGCTTCGCTGTTTGATGGATTTCAGCTTATTGATGGCGCTCCTGGAAGAGATATGTACGAAATAAACGGGCGTGCCGCTCTTTTCCGCCAGGAAGGACAGCCGGATCACCGCCTCCTCCTCGGCCATGTCGGGATGGGTGTCGGTCCAGTCCCGCACGGTGGCCCCGTCGCCCTTCTCTTCCTTTATAATGCGGTTGGCGCGCCGGATCAGATCCCGGTTCTCCGCATGGGTGCAGAGAATGCACTTTTTATCGGACTTGTTCAGCTCTCCCAGGACGTCCATGATGAAGCCGTCGTCCACGTCTCCGATCATGCCGGGGATTCCGTTCATGTATACCTTGAATGAGGTAACGCCAAAGGGCCGGATGTAATCCCCGATCTCCCTGCGCTGTTCATCGGTGCCGATTACCAGGTGCGGGATGATATCGATAAAGGACCGCCGGTTTATCTCTTCCGCAATGGCGGGGAACGTCGAAAAGTGAGACTCCACGCCGCCAAAATAACAGCCTGCCGTGGTGACCCCGCCGATCAGCGCCGATTTCGTCTCCGTATCGAGCTCTTCACGCATCGGCGCGAAGAGGCCCAGGTGGACGTGAGGGTCGATGATCCCCGGAGCCACAAACCTTCCGGCGGCGTCCACCGTCCTTGCGGCCCTCACTCCGGGAAGATCCCCCAGCGAATACACCTTGCCGTCCTTGATATAGACGTTGGTTTTGAATATTCCGTTGCCCGGGAGCACGACGCTTCCATTGACGATGGCGAGATCCACCTGACAGTCAGGCCCCGAAGCGGCCAGCAGATCGAGCTTGCCGCTGATCTCCTGCAGCAGGACTTCCGTCTCCCTTGGCGCCGCGGGCCTTTCCCTCTGTTTTCTTATGTAATCCGAAAAGATGTCATTGCTCATGTCATTCTCTGCCTTCTATGGATTTCAACACTTCGATAACGGTTTCCCTCGCATTCCGCACCTCGGATTCCGTTCCGGAGATATACATTCTTCCAAACTTGCCCACGGGATCAAAGGTGATGATCTTTGTCCGGGAGCTCTTTTCCGCCTCGTTGACCGCGATGCTGATATAGGCCGCAGGTTCCACCTCCAGGATGAACAGGGTTTCCCCCGGCACGATGATGGAGCCGTAGCGGTTGTCACGGTTGATCAGCTGGGCCTGATACGGGTCTACGTTGGAAATGATCTGCTCCGATACGACCCGCGGTTTTCTTCTGTCGCTTATGGACTTCCCGCAGGCGTCCAGGATCGCCTGGCCCGCCTGCTTCAGCTCATCCGGCATAAAGGAGTGGAGCTCCAGTTCTCCGTATTCCCGCTCTACGATCTGAAATCCGGGCTTGGCGTTGGTCTGTTTTAAGGCCACGTTCAGAAGCTCGTAAACCGCGCTTCCCGGAGCCAATTCGATGTAGAGCTGGCACATCCCCGCCAGGGCGATATCGCCCTTGACCACTGTGCCTGTTATCGCCGCGTATTGCGGCTGCATATTGTCGATGACAACGTATGTCCTAAGATCCATTTCTTCAATCATGAACGGCATTTCACCTCCTAATCAGAGAAAGCTCCTCCCTTGAGAATGATCCGCTTTATTTTAATGTAAGGAATTCCTCGATCCCTTGATCCGGACGGGCGATAACGTGGACGGAAACCACTTCTCCCACCTTCTGGGCGGCCTCCGCTCCGGCATCCACAGCGGCCTTTACCGCTCCCACATCGCCTTCGATGATTACGGTGACAAAGCCGCCGCCGATAATTTTCTTGCCCGTGATCCCCACGTTGGCTGCCTTTGCCATGGCGTCCGCAGCCTCAATCGCCGCAACCAATCCCTTTGTTTCAATAAAACCCTTTGCAACCATCTTTTTATCCTCCTATTTGTCAGAATTATTTTTTAAACCCTTCGTCAGGATGATCCACAATGCCCACGATTACGGCATCCACCGGCGTGTCCTGACCATCCAGCGCGTACTTCGCATTCTGCCCGGCGGTCACCAGGACCACCTCTCCGACGCTGCAGCCGATGGCGTCCACCGCGACAAAGATGTCGTCGGAGACCTTTCCGCTCTTTTTCAGCTTCTGTACCGTAACCAGGCTCAAGCTGTTCAGCTTCTTATTTTTTATAGTCGAAACACATTTTCCCTGAACAATGCACAAATACATGGGAAGATCACCTACCTTCCGTTCAAAATATCGTTGATCGTATCCAGCGCGTAATCGATCTCGTCTTTTGTGGAATAGAAATGGGGCGCGATCCGGATGACATCGCCTCTGCCTGAGCCGATGACGTTTCTCCTTCTCAGCTCGGCCTCCATATCATGGGAATTGATCTTGTGGGAACAGATGATGGCCGTCGTTCCGCCTTTCTTACTGACGTCCAAGGGACTGACCGTCGTAAGTCCTCTGTCCAGGCAGCCCTTGAGGGCGTGAGCGCTGAGCATGTCGACTCTGTCCTTGATCCTTTCGACTCCCACCTCGTTGATGATGGAAAGTCCCGCTCTGGCGGCATAGGCGTTGAGGATCGGCTGCGTTCCGGTGTCAAGCCTGCTGGCGGTATCCGACCAGTCGTTGTATCTGGTCTGGAACAGGAAGGGGTTCATCTGGCCGAACCACCCTGTAACCGTCGGTTTAAACTTTGAAACGAGATCCTTGTTGACGTAGAGGAACGCGATTCCGGGAATGCCGCACAGATATTTCAGACAGCCAGAGGTGACCATGTCGATGTTCATCTTCTTCACATCCAGCGGTTCCGTGCCCAGGCACTGATAGGCGTCCACCAGCAGCAGAGAACCCTTGCGGTGGGCGATTTCCGCGATCTTTTCCACGTCCTGCTTGAAACCGTTGAGATAATACACCTGAGTCACCGACGTGATCAGCGTTTCCTCATCGATGTGCTTTTCATATTCCGAGATGTCGATCTGATGGTTTTCGTTGACGGCGATGAAGTCCACCTTGGCTCCATACCTCTGATTGGCCAGCCAGATGTAATCTACCGTCGGAAACTCCGCGTCCGTAACCACTACCTTCTTTCTCTTGCCGGTATAATCCAGGGAGTTGGCCACAGAGGAGATCGCTTCCGAGACGCATGAGCTGACAGAAATTTCGCTGGGATCCGCATTGATCAGCTTCGCAAATTCCACCTTTGACCTGTTTACCTCTTCCACCCAGGAATCCCAGTCCATTCCCACGGTAAGCCAGTTTTCCAGATACTCCTCGATGGCGTCCCGGACCCGGATGGACTGGGCGCTTTGAGAGCAGTTTCCCAGGTGCGCCGTGGTTTTCAGAATCGGAAACTGAGCTCTCCAGGCCTCGACTTCCCGTTCGGAAACAAGTCCCTTATACGGAGGGGCGATGATATCCCCTGCAAATGTGCGGATTTCGGCGGAGTGGCTGACAGGGACAGGAGTTGCGGGAACGCTTTGCTTTCGGTAGCCCCCCGCGGGGTTTCCGTTCTCCTGTACCTGGCCCTTATCTTTAACGACGCATTTGATGCCCCGCCTGTCCGCCGTCTCCTTTGCAATTGAGGTAAGAACGTCTTCCACGTTTATGTAAAGAACCTTTTCCCCTCTGGAAAAGCACTCTTCCACATCCTTTGCTGTATAAAACTTCTTCACTTCTCTCTTTCCTTTCCTCAAATTTTTCAGATTGGATACGGTCCCCCCTTTTAATTATCCAGCTCTAAAAAGATGCCGAGCAGCTCCTCGGTGGGCCTTGGGATCACATGAACGGAAACCAGGTCTCCAATTCTTTGAGCCGCTTCCGCACCGGCGTCCACAGCGGCCTTTACCGCCCCCACATCGCCTTTGATGATGACCGTAACGTAGCCGCCGCCGATTTCGATCTGCCGGACGATTTCCACGTTAGCCGCCTTGGACATTGCGTCGGCAGCTTCCACATTGGCGACAAAACCCTTTGTTTCAATAAAACCATATGCGCTCATTTTTTTCCTTCCTTTCAGAAAGCCTTTCGGCTTAAATGATAGATTTGATATTAAGCAAACAGATTTAAGAAATACTCCCTTTAAAGCGTTCAGATCTTCTGGTTTCCGTCTGCTTTAAAGGGAGTGAGATGACCTTGAAAAGAGACGGTCTGGAACTATTTCCGTTCGTTCTGTTCCCTTTCGGCTGCCATCAGCGCTTCATCCGAAGCCTTTTTGAATTTATCCTTATTTGCATAGAATATTACGGTGAGCAGGATGAGCCAGGGCACTCCCGCGATCCATGCCGAAGACATACCGATCAGGAATGCGTCCAGCAGAATCAGCACGAGGCAGACGATCCCAATGACTGGCAGCACGGGGAATCCCGGCATGGGAAGCATGCTCGGCGGCAGCCCCTCGGCTGCCCTCTTCTTTCTGAACCTCAGCACTGTGACCAAAATCATGATCCAGACAAAGATTCCGCCGAAGATGGAAATGCCGAAGAGGTACATGTAAGCGCTTTCCTCATAGAGGAAGGAGATTACGGAAGCTGCAAGCAGACCCACCGTCGATACCAGAACCGCGTATACCGG
>DLFX01000053.1 GCA_002482405.1 Firmicutes bacterium UBA7709
GTCCATCAGCAGGATGTCCGGGTAGATCTCCCGATACTTTTCGATCAGCTCCGGGGACTTATGCTCCAGCATGTCCGAAACATCGCTGTAAACCATCCGGGCTTTCGAATGGATAACGCTTTCGAAGACCTCGTGACGGGCCACCTTCCCTTTGCCGTCTATCTCCATCGTGACGGATAAGGTGAGCCTGTCCACATCGGGATTCAGACTGCAGATGCCGTTTGACAGAATCTTTGGAAGCATTGGAATGACCTGATCGATGAGATAAACGCTGTTGCCCCTTTTCAGGGCTTCCTTGTCAAGCTGGCTGCCGTCAGACACATAATGGCTTACATCGGCAATATGAACGCCAAGAAGATAATTTCCGTCAGGCAGCTTTTCCACCGATACGGCGTCATCCAGATCCTTTGCATCTGCGCCGTCCATGGTAATAATGATCTTATCCCGCAGGTCGACCCGTCGTCCGATCTCCTCCCCGGTGATCTTGAGAGGAATCTTTTTTGCTTCCGCCTCAACCTTTTCGGGAAACTCCTGAGTCAGGTTATACTGGCGGATCAACGCCTTGATATCTCCGCCTGCCTCTCCTCTTCTGCTGACAATCTCCGCTACCTTCCCTTCCGCGCTGTTATGCTGGTCAGGATATCTGGTGATCTTGACGACCACCTTATCGCCTGCCCGGGCGTCGCCGAAGTCTTTTTTCAAGACGAAGATATCATCGTTGAACCTCCTGTCGTCGGGGACCACAAAACCGAAATGTTTGCTCTTTTCAAAGGTGCCTACGATCTCCACCGCGGCCCTTTTTAAAACCTGATGGATGACTCCTTCTCTCGATCTGGCGGTCTCACCGGCCGGCAGAACCCGCACGGCAACCGTATCGCCGTTCATCGCTCCGTTGATGTTCCCCGGGGCGATAAAAACATCCCCATCTCCATCCTCCTTTTCCGGAATTACAAAGCCGAAACCCTTCTTATGCTTGGAAAGGGTTCCTGTGATAATCTCTTCATTCCGCTTCTTGCCCTTCAGGTTTTTCCGGAGCACGTCCATATTTTTATTTATACTTTTAGTTACACTCATTTTTATCTCCATATATTCAATATTAATTTACCTCTATATATCTTGTCGAAAGAGGATAGGTATAAATATCTGCGAATGCAGCTTGCTATACCATAAGTGCGGAGCATTTATGGTATGGGGCCATGCGCCTTTTCGCCTCTGGCGAAATTCTGNNCGCGGCACTGAATCGGTATAATATCTGCGAATGCAGATATTATACCATAATTTAACGGGAATAAACGGGAATATAAGCGGAAAATTCCTATCCTCCCCCGGCTTTCTGATCCCCTTGGAAACTGCTCCTGCTCAAAAAATCCGCCTATGGGGTATCCATGCTGCCCGCCTTACTCAAAAATGCGAGGATGGAGTATATTTTTGTTCAAATTTTCGACTATGGTGTATATTTTCTGCTTCTAACGGCCTTCAAACGGTAAAAAGATACTCCACACTCGCATTTCTGCACATTCCAACGGACTCGGCTGCTCCATACTCAAGATTTTGAGCATAGTGGCCTCCTCGTCCTTGCGGTTTCCTCGGCTGGCCTTGTCTGGATTTTCGCCCCCGGCTCTTGGGCGATATTTCTAATAGGCAAAAAAGGAAAGCGCAAAGAAAATTTCTTTGCGCTCTCAGCCATTATTGATTTGTTGTGACGCCCCCTCTGGTATTTATACCAGTTCCGGTTCCCGTGTTATTGATGCCGTTGTCATTGATGCCATTGTTGGTATCATTTAGATTATTAGTGCGGTCATCTGTGGTGTTGGGTGTGTTGGGTGTGTTATCCGTAGTGCTGCATGCCGTAACGGTAAAGGCCACAAGAGCTAAAATCAATAAAAGCATTAGAAAAATCTTTTTATTTTTCAATTCTTTCATCTCCTCTCTTTCTCGGTTTTATTATTCACTCTTTTTCATTTTTTACGCCCGAGAAAAAAAGGAAAGTTCTTACAGAACTTCCCTTTTACTTTTATTTGATTTTAACCCTCATTGCGCAACACGTTTTCAATTTTATAGCCATGTTCCTCCAGCCGTTTTTCCAGCGCGTCGGTATTGATCGTATTGGTTCGGATGACCACATCGCTGTATCCGCCGGTTCCCCGGTATGCGGCGACGTGGGTGATGTTAGACTCCAGCTCCTTGAAGATCCCGGTAATATCGGCTAAAGCTCCCGGCACGTCTTCCGCCTGGATCGTAATCCGGCTTCCCACATCCCTGAATCCAAGCAAGTCGATGAAGGCGTCGAAAATGTCGCTCTCCGTAATGATGCCCACAAGCTTGTCGTTCTTTTCAACGGCAAGAGTGCTGATTTTATGCTCCCGCATCAGCACCGCGGCCTCTTCTAAAAGCGCGTCCGGCGAAACCGTGATGACCTCTCTTGTCATAGCGTCCTTGACCTTTGTCTTGGCCAGCAGATAATTCAGTTCGAAAATGCTCAGCGTAGTGGCCTTTGTCGGAGACACTTTCTGAATATCTCCCTGGGTGATTATGCCGACGACTCTGTCGCCGTGGACAACGGGAACTCTTTTCAGGTTTTTTTCGCGCATCAGCTCAATTACTTCCGTAATCGGAGCATCAAAAGCTATTGTGTACGGATTCGAAGTCATTCTGTTTTTTACATACATAGTTATTCCCCTCCTAAATAAGCCTTCTGAATTTCGCTGCTCTTGGCCAATTCCTCCCCTGTGCCGGAAATTACGATGGAACCTGTCTCGATGACATAGGCCCTGTGGGCGATGGAGAGCGCCATGCTCGCGTTCTGCTCCACCAGCAGGATCGTCGTCCCCGCCTGGTTGATATCCTTGATGATCTCAAAGATTTCCCGAACCAGCAGCGGAGCCAGCCCCATGGACGGTTCATCCATCAGCAGGATCCGGGGCCTTGACATCAGCGCCCGTCCCATGGCGAGCATCTGCTGCTCACCGCCGGACAATGTTCCGGCCGTCTGTCTTCTCCGGTCTCCGAGGATCGGGAATCGCCCGAACACCATGTCCATATCCTTCTTGATCTCGGCCTTGTCGTTTCGCAGAAAGGCTCCGAGCTCAAGGTTTTCCATTACGCTCATGGCCGGAAAGATCCTTCTTCCTTCCGGAACCTGAGAAATTCCAAGCTGCACCCTCTGAGGCGCCGAAAGGCCGGTGATATTTTTCCCTTCCAGCGCGATTTCTCCGCTGGTCGCCTTGATCAGTCCGGAAATCGTGCGCAGCGTCGTCGTTTTTCCCGCGCCGTTGGCTCCGATCAAAGTTACGATTTCGCCGGCATTTACCGTTAAAGAGACATCCTTTAGGGCATGGATGACGCCGTAATGAACGTTAAGATTTTTTATCTCAAGCATTGTTTATGTCCCCCTCTACATCCTCCCCTAAATACGCCTCGATGACCTTCTTATTTGCCCTGATTTCCTCCGGTTTGCCGGAAGCGATCAGCATGCCATAGTCCAGCACATAGATCCTTTCACAGATCTTCATCACCAGCGACATATCATGCTCAATCAGCAGGATCGTCAGATCGAACTCCTTGCGGATCCACTGGATGCTCTCCGTCAGAGCCGCGGTCTCATTGGGGTTCATGCCAGCCGCAGGCTCGTCGAGGAGCAGCAATACCGGTTTTGTCGCCAGGGCTCTGGCGATTTCCAAATGCCGCTGTTCTCCGTAAGGAAGGTTCTTCGCCAGCTCATTTTTCTTATGGGAAAGATGGAAGATGTCCAGGAGCCTCTCCGCCTCCTCCAGCAGTTCATCTTCTTCATTATGGTACTTATTGAAATGCAGAAGCGCGGAACCCAGCCCATAGTTCACGTTCTGGTGCATCGCAATCCGAACGTTGTCAAGAACCGAAAGATCCTTAAACAATCTGATGTTCTGGAAAGTCCTGGCAAGGCCTTCTTTGGTTACGTTATAAGGCTTCAGGCCCCCGAGCCCTTTCTCTTTTCCGTCCTTCTCCAGTTTTATTGTACCCGATGTGGGAACATATACACCTGTGAGAAGATTGAACAAAGTCGTTTTTCCGGCCCCGTTGGGTCCGATCAGACCAACCAGCTCGCCCTTTTCGATATGCATGCTGACGTTGGACACGGCGGTAAGCCCGCCAAAAGATTTCGTTAATTTGTCAACGGTTAATAATGACATGACAGGCTCCTCCTTTACTCTATTCTTTCATCTTTTTTTCCAAGCCGGAACTTGAATAAGTCGTTGATCTCTTTCGTTCCCATGATCCCCTGAGGCCGGAAGATCATAATGATCACCAGCAGAGCGGCGTAAACGATCATCCTCACCGCGGTAAAGGACTGAAGGAAGGTCGAAATCACCGCAAGGGCCACCGCGGCTATGACAGAGCCGGTCAGGCTTCCCATTCCTCCAAGAACCACGATCACCAGAATGTCGATAGACTTCAGGAACCCGAACAGGTCGGGCTTGACAAAATAGAAATAGGAAGAATAAAGCGCGCCGGCCACTCCCGCGAAGAAAGCGCCGATGGCAAAGGCCATTACCTTATACTTCGTCGTATTGATTCCCATGGATTCCGCCGCGATTTCATCCTCACGAATGGAAATACAAGCCCGGCCATGGGAAGATTTAATAAAGTTGTTGAGTAGGATCACCGTTCCGACGGTAAAGACAAAGAGCCAGAGCCAGTTGGTATACCTGGGAATCCCGTTCAGGCCCGCCGCGCCGTTTGTGATGTCGAGATTGAGGAATACGACGCGGATGATCTCCGCCATACCCAGAGTCGCAATGGCCAGATAATCGCCCTTGAGTCTCAGGGTCGGGATTCCCACAAGAATCCCTATGAAAGTCGCGCAGAGCGCTCCTGCCAGAGTTCCGATCAGAAAGCCCGCGGTTGAGTTCATGTTCATGTTGATGATGGCGCACACATAAGCGCCGATGGACATGAATCCCGCATGGCCCAGCGAAAACTGCCCTGTGAATCCGGTGATCAGATTCAGGCTCACCGCGAGGATGATATTAATGCATATGGTCGCTATCGTTATCTCATAAAAGCTGTTGATGACGCCCACCGATATCAGCGCCTGAACGATTCCAAAGGCCAGCAGGATCGCGGCGAGAATCAACAGGTTCTTTTTTGTCAACACTCTCATCCGTTACACCTTCTCCCTTGTATTTTTGCCGAGCAAACCTGCCGGCTTGAATATCAATATAATGATCAGGAACGCAAACACCGCGGCGTCTCTGTACATGGAGTTTCCATAGCCGGAAACAAGAGTTTCCATAATTCCGATGGAAAGTCCGCCGATCATGGCGCCGGGGATGCTTCCGATCCCTCCGAATACGGCGGCTACAAAGGCTTTTAAGCCCGGCATGATGCCCATGAGGGGATCGATGGAATTATAATAAATCCCTACCAGGACTCCTGCGGCTCCCGCAAAGGCGGAGCCGATGGCGAAGGTGAAGGAAATCGTCCGGTCGACTTTGATTCCCATCAGCTGCGCAGCGTCCGGATCGATGGATACGGCGCGCATCGCCTTTCCTGTCTTTGTTTTATGAACGATAAATTGTAATAATAACATAAGTGCGATGGAAGTCAATATGATGCAGATCTGCTGGAATGTGATCCTGACATCTCCAATGAGGGGATATGTTTTCTCCGGTAAAATGCTGGGATAGGAGCGGACTTCAGCCCCTACAAAGAACATCATGACATATTCAAGAAGCAGTGAAACACCGATTGCGGTAATCAGCACCGCAATTCTTGAAGAAAGTCTTAGTGGCTTGTACGCTACCTTTTCAATAACCATACCCAAAACTGCGCAGGAAATCATTGAAATTATGAGAGCCGGAAAAAATCCAAGTTTCGCATAGGTGGTAGCAGCAAACCCAACATAAGCGCCGATCATGTACACATCTCCGTGTGCGAAATTGATGAGCTTAATAATTCCGTAAACCATGGTATAACCCAGAGCGATCAGTGCATAAATACTGCCCAGGGAAATCCCGTTCACCATCTGCTGTAAAAATTGGTCCAAGGTTTGGCACCTCCACTTTTAATTATATAATACGACGAATACGACGAAAATCTACGAATTGAAATTCGTGATTTTCCAGCATAAATNNAAAGCGCCGGACAGAATGTTAAAACGAAATTAAGTTAGAGCAGCAGAGTGCTCTAACTTAATTATTATAGCTGTTAACCATTCTTAAGTCAAACATTCAGACCGCGAAATCCGCCGGTAATGAAATGGTTGAATTGTTTTATTATGGTTCCGGGTTTACGGTTCTACCCTGACGGTGGAATCCTGAACTCCGTTTTTAAGTCCGATTACGACCGCGGCCTTGATGGGGTTATGATCCTTGCCCATGTCGAAAGAGCCTGTTACACCTTCAAAGCCCTTCGTGGAAGCAAGAGCGTCCTTGATTGCCGCAGGATCGAGGGATCCTGCCCTGGCGATCGCATCCGCGATGTACTTGCCAAGGTCATATCCAAGCGCGTTGAACGCGTTGGGTTCCACACCGTACTTATCCTTGAACGCCTTGATGAAATCCTGCACTTTAGGATCCTGGTCAAGAGAAGAATAGTGGTTTGAGAAATAGACGTCGTTCAGCGCAGAAGCCCCTGCGAGCTCTAAAAGAACCGGAGAGTCAAATCCGTCCGCACCGAGAACCGGCTGGGTGATCCCCAAACCGCGGGCCTGCTTGATGATCAATCCTGCTTCCTGATAATATCCGGGCAGGAAGATAACGTCAAACTGCTGGCCTTTAATGCTGGTCAGGATCGAATTGAAATCCTTGTCCTTGGCGACATAGCCTTTTTCTGCCACAATGGTGCCTCCGGATTTTGTAAAGGTCTCTTTGAAGTTCTTGGCAAGGCCCTTCGCATAATCGCTGGAGTTGTCCTGAATGATCACGGCGGTCTTCGCGCTTAAATTGTTGGTAGCGAAGTTAGCCATGGTGATTCCCTGGAAGGAGTCGTTGAAGCAAAGTCTGAAAACATAATCGTTTACATTTCCTTTGGAGTCTGTCGTAACGCCTTCATCCGCAGTGGCGGAAGCGGAGATCACAGGAATTTTATTTCCCATGGCCACAGGAATGGTAGCCATAAAGTTTCCGGATGTTGCCGGTCCGAGGCACGCTACAACGCCTTCCTCGGTCATAAGTCTCGTAGCGAGGGATGTTGCTTCCGCCGCGTCGGACTTGTTGTCAACTTTGACCGGAACGATCTTCATTCCGTTGATGCCGCCGGCTTCATTGATTTCATCAAAAGCCATCATGATACCGTCTACGGAAGACTGTCCATATGTTGCGACGCCGCCCGTCAATTCATAGTTTATACCAATTTTTACTTCTGTCGGAGCGGCTCCGTTGTCACCGGTGTTACCGGCATCATTTCCGCCGCCGCAAGCTGTAAAGGAACCGATAACCAATACAAGTGCGAGCAATAATACTAAAGCTTTTTTCATGTTTCTTAATACACCACCTTTATATATGATAGCTTTAATCTTAATATTTTTTTATGTTTTTGTCAACAATATACTGTATATTTTTTTGTGTTCAGGGTACAAAACCAAAATCTGTTTGAGGCAACAAAAGCCTCCTGAAAATTGAGGCAATATTTGTTTTCCCATACAATAGGCCGGTCCCAAAGGGCCGCTTGTTTCCTGCTATAAAAATAATGGGGCAGAGACAACCGCCGTGATGGCTGCCAATTTCATAAAGGCTATGGCGGATGAGACGGCGGCGTCCCCGAATGGCATCCCCGGATTGCTCTGATCCGCGGAATTCCGACCGGCGCCCATACTGGTCAATACCACCGCCGTCAGCGTACCGGATACCAGTGAACCCACCAGCAAGCCGATTAAAGCGCCCTGTCCCATGAAAAAACCCATTGCCAGCGGAAGGAGAACCCCCGGCAGACCCGGAGCCGCAACCTTCTTCCATGCAGTTTTGCCCGTTGAATTCACAGCCACAGCAGCGAGCAGAACCGGCAGCATCGCCCCGGCGAAGAGCGCCGCAATCACAGCCGGGCTCATCAGATTGACAGTTTTCAGTCCCGCCGCCGACCCATAAGCGATGAGCAGCGCGGCTGCAGTCAGCGCCGCGGCGCCTATGGCAAACCTCTTTCCGGCAATTTCAACTCCTTTGCCGGAAATCGGTCCGTAAGCGGTGATCGCCGAAATCATTCCAGCGGTTGAAAGCATACCCGCCGCAGCCAGAGTGATTCCGTAAAATCCTCCAAATGCATCTGCCGCCAGTATTCCCGCCGCTAAAGCGATCACAGTCTAGAGAATGGACAGCGTTCCGGATGCTCTGCTGAAAACGGTTCCGATGATCATCCCGATCACGATGCAAACCGCGCAGTTGAAATTACCGAAGAATACCCAGCTCGATATCAGCGAATAAATCACGACCACCGCGGCGCCGAGATATTTTCCGGCGTTGATGGCAAAGGCCGGATCGCCCTTCCTGTTCCCTTTTATAAACATGATCCCTGCCATGGAACCCAAGAGCCCCGCCCCGGAAAGGAGCAGCGGAAAAGTCGCGCCTGACACAGCCGGCAGGTCAAAGGGATAGCCAAAGACCGGGTCTATGG
>DLFX01000229.1:0-4317 GCA_002482405.1 Firmicutes bacterium UBA7709
CAATCCGCGGTCCGGATTTGCGGCAAGAAACGCTGTTACCATGGCGGAAAGCTGGCAGCCCGTGCCTGTGATTTTTCCCATCTCCGGCCTGCCGTTCCGGATGACATAGCATTTTCCACCATCGGTCACAAGATCGATCGCTCCTGTTACGGCGACGATGCTCCCCGTCTTTTTCGCAAATTCTTTTACGAAGTCCACGGCTTTATCCAGGGACGCTTCTGTTACACNNGTCTGCGAGGTCGGCGTCGACGCCCTTGGTGCTCCCGCTCCCGAAGGCCAGCGTCTTGATCTCGGAGATATTTCCCCTGATGACGTCGAACCTGATTTCCTCCATCAGCCTGACTGCCGTTTCCGTCCGAAGCCTGCTGGCCCCCGCGCCCACCGGATCCAGCAAGACCTTATGTACCAATTCGTTTGCCTTTTTTCCGGCAAGAAACATGGAGGGGATCGTAGCCTGGTTCAGAGTTCCGATATTGATATCCAAGCCGCCGCAAATCGACGTAATGTCCTCCACCTCTTCCGGGTCGTCGGACATGATCGGGCTCCCTCCGCAGGCAAGCAGCGCGTTTGCGACATCATTTACGGTCACGTAGTTTGTAATGCAGTGCACCAGGGGCGCATTCCCACGGACGTTTTCCAGACATTCTTTCAGCATATTATCTCCTTTCGCAAATACAAACCCGATACCCTCTGTTACCTTGTCAACAGAGGGTGAACATAAAAAAACTGCATATACGCCAAACAAGCATATATGCAGCAATCCAAGCTAAGTATATCCCTCCGTTGGCATTATCCAAATCAGGTTATGGGTCTAAGCAAAACAGCTTACTCTCAGCCTGCTCCTCGCAAGCTCCCCTTGTATTTATTGTTATTATACTACAATCGGTCAGAAAATCAACCTCGATAATCCGCTTAATAATTCTCTATTCGGCTGGCGATCCAGCGGAAGAGTCCCACCGTCGTCGTATAGAGAAACGCGGCGTCGGTCATTGCAACCATGATTTCCTCTTTACTGCCGATTTGATACATACCGGAATCGATCACGTCGTCCAAGGTTTCCTCATCAAACTCTTCGTCGCTGCAAAAAACTTCTTCCAGCTCCTCGTTTACTTCATACAGCTTTTTCAGATACTGCTCGGCTTTATCATAATTGTCCATCTTATAGTAGAGGGCGATGAGAGGCAGCAGCATCTGCGTGCTCTCTTCCCTTTCAAATCTTTTGTAAAGCCTGTTGACGCTGAGTTCATCTTCAAAGAATGCATACAGGCTCATGAGAATATATCTCACGCCCATATTGTCGCCCTCCGAGAGCTCCAGCAGCTCTTCGCAGGCTTTGGCCGCCATCCTGAACTTTCCCATGTCTATTAAAAGATGCAAATATGAGAATCTTAACCGCATGTATGGGCGCGTTTCAACAATGCCCCAGAAGGAACCGATATTCTCATCTGTTAAAAGTCCCCCTTCTCTCAGATGCGCCTCTTCTTTGGCGATCAGCTCTTCATATTTTATTTTTAACTCTTCCTGGTCCCTGATGGTGATTTCCGAAACCATCATCTCCGCATCAAGGCAGTTGGGATCCAGCTTCAATGCTTTTCTCGCATATTTCAACGCCGTCTCTTCGCTGTCCGCTTCATAGGCCATATCGAGATAGTCCCATGCGTCTGTTTTCTTACTCATCCTGCACCTCCTTAAAAGCACGCTTTCAGCAATGTTTACTTCGTTTATAAGAACATTTACCTCATTGTATCAGATAAATAAATCAAACACAAGGGGAGCCAACCCCTCCTCGGCGCCCGTTCCCGCGTACACCGGCGCGCCGGTCTCGGCATATACTGCTCACAGAGGAGGTGACACCATTGAGAACAAAACCATACGACCGGGAGGCGGCCNNCCGTATCCTACGCCCACACATGGGCCTTCGGGCGTAATCCGCGCTACTATGACTTCGAGGCTCTGGGAGGAGACTGTACAAACTTCACATCACAGGCGCTGTACGCCGGCTCAGGGGTCATGAACCCCACCCCTACCTTCGGCTGGTATTACTACAGCCTGAACAACCGCGCCCCGGCGTGGACAGGCGTTGAATACCTGTACCAATTTCTCGTGAACAACCGGGGGGTCGGCCCCGTCGCCGTGGAAACGGATATGTCGCAGATAGAGCCGGGGGATATCGTACAGATTTCCTTCGATGGAAACGAATTCAGACATTCGCCGATGATCGTCGCCGTGGGAGACCCTCCGGATCCCTCGAACATCCTCGTGGCGGCCCACACATACGACGTCGATTACCGTCCGCTTTCCGACTACGATTATCAGAAGCTGCGCTTTTTACACATCACCCATGTCAACACGTGGTAAATGGACCCAAGGGACTGATAGAGGCCCGGGCCCGGGCCATTAAAGCTCCCCTTGCAGATCCGCCGGGCCGGCGCTCCCGAAGCAGAAATCGATAAACTTCTTCATGGTATCCGTAAGATACTTATTCTTATGATAGATCAGCTTAAACCGGCGCTTGAAGGCAAGGCCGTCTATATCCACGATGCGAAGAAGTCCCGACTCGACTTCTCTGTCCACCGCAAGCTTTGAAATTACAGAGACGCCGAGTCCTTCGGCCACCGCCGCTTTGATCGTATCCACATTATTGCAGGTCCAGGCCGCCTTCCAGGTCAGCCCGTTTTCAGACATGACGTCTTCAAATGTCTTTCGCGTCCCGCTGCCCACCTCGCGCAATATGAAGATTTCCGCTTCAAGTTCATGGGGTTCTATGGACGAACGCTCTGCAAAGGCATGGTTTTTTCCGCAGACCAGCACCAGCATATCCTCCGCAAAGGGTTTATTGACGATGTCCGGAGATAAAACCTCTCCTTCCACAAGGCCCAGGTCAAGCTTGTCGCTCAAAACCAGCCGCTCTATCTTCTCAGTATTGTCCTCAATTACTTCAATGGACGCTCCAGGCATGTCCTCCAGAAATGACGCCGCCAATTTAGGCAAGACCCATGCGCCGATGGTGACGCTTGCTCCGACCCTGACGGTGCCGTTTTGGCTGATCACCCGCATTTCATTCTCAACGTCCATATTCATACGGATGATATGCCTCGCATATCCCAAAAGCTTTTCACCGGCCTGGGTCAGGTATAGCTTTCTCGATAGCCGCTCAAACAGGCGGATGCCGTAATACGATTCAAGCTCCCCGATTGCCTGGCTCACCGCCGACTGGGACATGAAAAGGGCCCCTGCCGCCGCGGTCATATTCATCTTGTCGCATACCGTCACAAATATTTGAAAGTGTCTCAGACTCAAAACTGATATCTCCTTTGCTCAGAATCCATAAGTAATATATTATCATATTAATAAGATTATAATATTTTACTTATATACTTTCAAGAGATATACTGGTTGTCGAGGGTCATCGAAAGAAATCGCAAGAAGTGCCCATCGAAAGGAGTCGACAACATATGAAGAAACTATCGGATAAAATACCCGGAATACTGCTCGCCTTTGCAATTGCAGTTCCAGCCTGGCTGATCGGCCGCATTTTCCCCATCATCGGGAGCCCGGTCCTCGGCATCCTGTTTGGAATGATCCTCGCATTCTGGAAAAGACCCGCCGCGTTTACAAGCGGGATTTCCTATACATCTAAAAAACTCCTGCAATACTCAATCATACTGCTTGGCTTTGATATAAACCTCTTCAACGTTTTCAAGGTGGGCGGCCAGACGATCATCCTCATGGCGTTTACCTTTACGGCGGCCTTCCTCGCCGCCTATTTCATGGGAAAGCTTCTGAAGGTCGACAGGAACTCAAACATTCTGATCGGCGTAGGCACCGCTATCTGCGGCGGTTCGGCAATCGCCGCCACAGCGCCTGTCATTCAGGCTGACGATGAAGACGTGGCCCAGTCGATCTCCACGATTTTTCTATTCAACGTGATTGCGGCCTTCCTGTTTCCGTTTCTCGGCCATCTGCTGCATATGACCGATTACCATTTCGGCCTTTGGGCGGGAACGGCGGTGAACGACACATCCTCCGTGGTCGCCGCGGGATATACCTTCAGCAACGCGGCGGGAAACCTAGCGGTGATCGTAAAGCTGACGAGGACCCTGATGATCGTCCCTGTGACCCTTGTCCTCGCGTTCTACGTTTCCGTCAGGCAGGCGCGGGAAGGCAGCTCCACGCCCGGGACAAGCTATAAGCTCTCAAAGATATTTCCCTGGTTCGTCCTGGGCTTTCTCGCAACGTCCGTCATCAGCACCTTCCTTCCGATGCCCGAAACCGGAAAGCTGCTGGCTCAGGCAGGAAAATTCATCATCGTCATGG
>DLFX01000229.1:4344-4583 GCA_002482405.1 Firmicutes bacterium UBA7709
AAGCTCGTAAAGAACGGCTGGAGGCCTATCCTACTCGGATTCAGCTGCTGGGTGGTCCTGTCCGTCACCTCGCTGATCGTACAGTTTGCGATATTTTCCCCATCTGGCTTATGACCATCTCATAATAATGTCCCTTTTCCTTCATCAGGCTCTGATGATCGCCGTGTTCGAGGATCTGACCGCCGCCGATGACCATGATGTGGTCCGCATCCCGGATCGTCGAAAGACGGTGGGCGATC
>DLFX01000229.1:4617-7048 GCA_002482405.1 Firmicutes bacterium UBA7709
TCGACCGAGCTGGTCGCCTCGTCCAGGATCAGAATCGGGCTGTCGCACAGGACAGCCCTGGCAATGGAGATGAGCTGTCTCTGCCCCTGGCTCAGGTTGTCTGCGGCAGCTGAGATCCTCGTGGCGTAGCCCTTGGGGAGCTTATCGATAAAGTCGTGGGCCCGGGCGATCTTCGCCGCTCTGACCACTTCTTCCTCCGTGGCGTTCTCTTTGGAGTAGCGGATATTATCCAGAATCGTTCCGCTGAAGAGGCTGGTATCCTGAAGCACGACGGAAAAGCATTTCCGCAGGCTGGCCCGCCTGATTCCGGTGATGTTTACCCCGTCGATGAGGATTTCGCCGCTGTCCGCGTCATAAAATCTTGTCAGCAGATTGACCACCGTCGTCTTCCCGGCGCCGGTCTCTCCTACCAGCGCCACAATCTCCCCCGGCTCCACATGAAAGCTCACATCTTTGAGGATCGGCGTGGCTTTGTCATAAGAAAAGCTCACGCTGCGGAATGTGACTTCTCCCGCCGGATGCTCCATTTCCACCGAGTCCTCACGATCCGGCGCCTCCTCCTCTTCGTCAAGTATTTCAAAGACCCGCTCAGCTCCGGCCAGGGCCGACTGTATCGTATTGAACATTCCTGCCACCGAATTCAGCGGCTGCGCAAACTGTTTGGAATAGCTTAGAAAGCTGACCACGGTCCCTACCGCCAGGCCGTTTTGCACGGATAAAAATCCCCCTGCTATGGCGACGGCGGCAAAGACAAAATTGTTGATGACATTCAACAGCGGCATCATATACCCGGACCAAACCTGAGCCTTATTGCTGCTCTTGCACAGATCCTCATTGATCTCCCTGAACTGCCGAAGGACGTCTTCATGCCGGTTGAAGGCCTTTACCATCTTCAGGCCGAGGATATTCTCTTCGATCACGCCGTTCAGCGCTCCGAGGCTTCTCTGCTGTGCCAGGAAGTACGCCCGGCTTCTGGCGGCGATCATCTTTGTCAGCAGGAAAACCAGGGGGACGCACAGCAGAACCACCAGAGTAAGGGACAGGTTCAGGCCGATCATGACGGCCAGGGAGCCTCCGAGGGTCAAAATGCTTGAAATCAGCTGCGTCGTAGTCTGAGCGATGGTGGAACTGATATTGTCCACGTCGTTGGTGATCCTGCTCATGGTATCCCCGTGAGACCGCGTATCGTAAAATCCGAGAGGCAGCTTCTGCATCTTCTCGAAGAACTCTTTCCGAAGGGTATAGACCAACTTCTGGGAGATGCGTAGCATCATGACGCCGTTGGTCAGATTGATCAGCAAATTTGCCAGGTACAGGCCCAGTATGATCAGCAGGAGAAAAACGAGCCTGTCGGTCTCCACAGTTCTGTTTCCAATGTGAAAGGTATTGAAGGTCTTGCCCACAAAATACGGGATCGCCACCGATACGCCGGAAGAGATCACCGTCAGGAAGACCGCCGCGAAGATCGTTTTTGCCCACCGCATATAGATCTTAACGATGCGGAGCAGGGTTCCCCTGGCGTTTTTCGGTTTCGCACCGGGCATAAAGCGCTCTCTTCCGCCGCCTCCCAAGCGTCTTGCAAAGGAGGGGGCTTTCTGCAGCCGCTGGCCTTTGAATTGTTCCGCCATATTTCAATCCTCCCTGCCGCTTTCGATCTGCGTATGATAAATATCCCTGTAGACCTCGCAGGAACGCATCAGTTCCTCGTGAGACCCGAATCCGACCCGGCTGCCGTTTTCCATGACCAGGATGTGGTCTGCGGACATCGCCGTTCCGCAGCGCTGAGTTATAAGGATGAGGGTCTGATCCTGTCCGCTGTCTTTAAAGCCCTCCCGCACTTTCGCTTCCGTTACGGCGTCCAGCGCGCTGGTGGCATCGTCCAGGATAAGCACCGGCGCCTTTTTCAGCATGCCCCGGGCGATGGAGACGCGCTGTTTCTGCCCACCCGACAAATTTACTCCTCCGCTCCCAAGAAGGCTGTCATACCCGTCCGGCATCGTCAGTATGAAATCGGCCTGGGCTTTTTCCACGGCCTGCCTGAGGTCCTCCTGGGAGGCTTGCCGGTCTCCCCACCTGAGGTTCTCCGCCGCCGTTCCGGAAAACAGCATCGGCTTTTGCGGAACGATGGCGATATTGTTCCGGATTTCATTGGTGCCAAGGTTTTTTATATCATGATCATCCAGGCGGATCTCACCGCTGTCCGCGTCATAGAAGCGCAGAAGGAGCCACGCAACGGTGGATTTTCCACCTCCCGTCGGGCCGATGATGGCGAGGCTTTCCCCGCTGTTTACGGAAAAGGAAAGGTTTCTGACAGCCGGAACGCCGCTTCCGTTAGGATATGCAAAGGTGACATTTTCAAAGGTAATCCTGCCCTTCACCCTCCTGTTTTCACTTCCCTTTTCAAAATCCTCCTCACTGTCAAACACTTCCC
>DLFX01000228.1:0-198 GCA_002482405.1 Firmicutes bacterium UBA7709
ATCTGCCAGGCCATGGTGGACGACGGGAAAGACCTCATCGTGTCCATCGCGACGCCCGCATCCCAGGCCATCGTGAACATGGAAAGTGGCATACCGGTGTTCTTCATCTCGGTGGGCAACCCGGTGGGGGCGGGCATCATCACGGACATGGGCAAGCCGGATAAAAACGCGACCGGCACGTCCAACGCCATTCCGGTG
>DLFX01000228.1:216-2087 GCA_002482405.1 Firmicutes bacterium UBA7709
ACCTACGGACTCATTTACAACACGGGCGAGGTCAACTCCGTGACCACGGTGGAAAACGCCAAGAAGTACATAGACGAGAACGGCCTCGCGTATAAGGAAGCTGTGGTGACCGCGTCGTCCGAGGTGCAGCAGGCCGCTCAGTCGCTGGCGGAAGAGGTGGACGCGTTCTTCATCCCCAACGACAGCATGGTGCAGAGCGCGATGCCGCAGGTGGCCGAGGTCGCCAAGGATGCCAAAATTCCGGTGTACGGCAGCTCCGCGGTGATGGTGGACTCCGGCGCGTTTGCGACCATCAGCATTGACGACATCACCATCGGCAGCATGACGGCGGACATGGCGGACCAATTCTTAAAGGGCACTCCGATGGAGGGCATTCCTGCCGTTACCGTTTCGGACTTTATTACGGTCATCAATAAAACCACCGCTGATAAAATCGGCGTGACCATCCCTCAGGATATCCTGGATTCCGCAAAGGTAATCCAGTAGAGTAACAGGAGGCAGAGACTATGACTTTGGTAATCGGATCCGTCCAGCTGGGGCTGATCTATGGACTGCTCGCTTTGGGCATCTATATATCCTTCCGCATTCTCAATATTCCCGATCTGACCGCAGACGGAAGCTTTACCCTTGGATTGTCCATTTCGGCGGTCCTGACGGTGGCGGGGCATCCGTACCTGGGCATTCTGCTGGCCGTCATAGCGGGGGCGGCGGCCGGCATGGCCACCGGATTTTTCCAGACGAGGCTGGGAATCAATCCGATTCTGGCAGGAATTCTGACCATGAGCAGTCTGTACAGCGTGAATCTCTTTATCCTGGGAAGCCGCTCAAACCTGTCCCTCATCGGCAGCGACAGCATTTTCAATCAGATGACGGCGCTGATGCCGGAGAACAAGGAGGCGGCCAAAACCATTGTGCCTTTCATCATCTGTTTCCTGTGCGCGGTTCTGGTCATCTGGTTTTTCAAGACCCATCTGGGCCTGTGCATCCGTGCAACCGGAAACAACGAGGACATGGTCAGGGCCTCCTCCATCAACGTGAACGCGATGAAGATCATCGCCCTGGCCATATCCAACGCCTGTATCGGTCTGTCCGGTGCAGTGCTGGCGCAGTACCAGGGGTATGCGGATATCAGCTCCGGGATAGGCATGGTGGTGGTTGGCCTTGCTTCCGCCATCATCGGCGAAGGCGTATTCGGGCGGCGTTCGGTGACGACAGGCCTGGTTTCAGCCGTTTTCGGTTCTCTGATCTACCGATTTATCATTNNCTGAAATCAAGCATTTTCCCGGCTTATGCCCTCCGGATCGTTTCTGCGGTGATCGTAATCATCGCTTTGGCACTGCCGGTAATCAAAAGGGATATTCAATTCAGCAGGATGAGAAAGAAGGCGCAGAGAAATGCTTGAAATAAAAAATGCAAACAAGACCTTTTTAAAAGGAACTCCCAATGAGCATACGGCGCTGGATGATGTTAGCCTCTCCCTTGCCGAGGGAGAATTTGTCACGGTCATCGGCTCCAACGGAGCCGGAAAATCTACCCTGTTCAACGCTATCAGCGGAACCTTCTGGCTGGACAGCGGAAAAGTTCTGCTTCAGGGGGACGACATCACCTATATGGCGGAGCACAGGCGGGCACACATGATCGGCAGGCTGTTTCAGGACCCCATGAAGGGGACCGCTCCAGACATGACCATCGAAGAAAACCTGGCTCTTGCCTACAGCCGCAGGGGGAAAAACGGTCTTCGCCTCGGCGTTCACCGAAAGGATGCGGCCCTTTTCCGGGAAAAGCTGGCCTATCTGGACATGGGGCTTGAGAACAGGATGAAAACCAAGGTGGGCCTGTTATCAGGAGGGCAGAGACAGGCGCTTTCGCTA
>DLFX01000228.1:2114-11726 GCA_002482405.1 Firmicutes bacterium UBA7709
TGCTGTTGGATGAGCACACTGCGGCTTTGGACCCGGCTTCCGCGGAAAAGATCATGAAGATCACAAATCATGTCGTAAATCAGGATCATCTCACGGCGATGATGATCACCCATAATATCCAGACTGCCCTGAAAACCGGAACGCGCACCATCATGCTGGATGGGGGAAAGGTCATTCTGGACATATCGGGAAAAGAGAGGGAAGAGATGACGGTGATCCGGCTCATGGAGCTCTATACTCAGAAGGGCCGGGGAACTCTGGACAACGACAGGATGCTGTTTTCGGAAAACTGAATGCTGCTGTTTACCGCCGAGGCTCGGGTTGCGGGCACAGCTCCGACACTTGTTCCAACTGTGCCCATATCCCGGCCTTCAAATGGCTGTGAGGGGTAACATTTAAATCAAAAAAACTGTAAAAATATGTAAAATTTAAGTTTACAAACCTGTCATCTTATGCTACGATATACTTGAGAACAAAGAGCGCGTAAGGGGAATAAGAAAAGTCAGGAGGGCGCAGCAGGGATGATGAATAATGAGGAATTGCTTGTAGAAATAACGAATCGGTTTGACCAAAAGGCAGAGGAAATCAAATCTTCCTTCAATCAATTGGAAGGGAAATTCGTATCTCTGGAACAGAAGTTTGACGACCGGACTTCTGTGTTGGAACAGAAACTCGACGACAGGACTTCAGCGTTGGAGCAGAAACTCGATGACAGGACTTTGGCATTGGAGCAAAAATTCGATGACAGATNNTCGGCGATGGAGCAGAAATTTGACGGCCGGACTTTGGCGTTAGAGCATAAATTCGTAAAGCTGGAGCAGAAACTCGACGATAAATTTGAAGATGTCAAACGATATACCGGGGTGCTGGTTGAGGATCTGCGCAGGGATGTCAGGGCGATCGCCGAGGGACATGACATTTTAAATGCCAGAATGGACGGGCTTGAAGNNGGTTGATGCGAAGCTCAATGAGCACGAGATAATATTAAAAAGGGTGAAGTAAAATCAAATCAATCCGTACATATCATATATAATAGATGATAGGGGAGCTGCAGCACTAAAATGAAAGAGTAGTGCTCAGCTCCCTGTTGGTTTTACAGCTGTTCCAGCCGCTCTATAAAAGTGTCCCAGCCGACGCGGTCGAGCATAGTGCTGAACCGCTCTCCTTTTTTTCCATACTNNTACTCTTCAAAAAATTTCAGGGTGGCTTCAATGACTGCAAACAGCTTTTCTTTAGAATGAATGACCGGAAGCAGCTGCCTTCCTATGGAGATGCGATTGCCGTAAAGACCGCCAAAATACGCGGTATATCCGCTCTCGCCGCTCCAGGAATCGCAGGGGCAAACTTTGAGACATCTGCCGCAGTTCAGACATTTTTCCCTGTCAAATGTGAGGCTTCTGGATTCTCTGTCCACAGCGATGGCTTTGCCGGGGCAAGCTTTCTGACACAGGCCGCAGTAGATGCAGTCGTTGGCGTTCCAGGCCGGCTCCACGGCACCCTTGACGCCGATATCGTTTTCCTCCGCTTTCAGGCAGTTGTTCCTGCAGCCGGTAATCCCTATTTTAAACTTGTGGGGAACAGGCCTCCCGCCAAATCTCTCGTCGAATTCTTTCGCAAGCCGGGTCGTGTCGATCAAACCGCTGGGGCAGACGGCGCTGCCCTGACAGGCGGTAATGGTTCTGACCTTCGGCCCTGTGGAGGCGGCTTCCAGCTTCTCCTGGACGAGAAATTCCCGGACTTGCTCAATATCACCCTGCTTGATAAATGGGATTTCTATACTCTGTCTGGACGTCAGATGGACATAGCCGTTTCCGAATTTTTTCGCCAGTTTGTAGACGCTGTTGAGCTGTTTTGCGGTCACCTGACCCCCCACGATCTTTAATCTCAGCGAGAACCGTTCCTCCTGCGCCTGTTTTAGAAATCCGTTGCGTTTCAGATAGTCTATGGTCTTCAATTTATCATCCATGATTTTTTTCTTCCTCTTTTAACGCATGCGTAGAAAATTTTTCCGCATCTGTGCGTTATAACTCCTCTGACAAAATTTGATAGATCGGCGCTCCTTCGCACTGGGCGGGAATCCTGGCGCCCAGCAGTATCGCTATGGTCGGCGCCACATCCACCTGGCGGATGACGCGGTCCGTAATGAAGCTGTTTTTGATGCCCTGTCCCGCCGCGATAAAAATCGGAGAAACCGAGGTGTTGAAATATCCCTCCGCCGTGGTCAGGCCGTCTCCGNNAAGCCTTCCTCTATGGTGAAGAAGATATCGCCGCATTCCGGGCCGCTTGTGCCGAAAAGTACGGCGTCCTTGTTTCTCAGCGCCACCCCGACGACACGTTTTCCGGTGGTTTCATCCCTGTAATTGTATAAATCGGAAATGATCTGTTCTTCCAGGTCATATTTGTCACTGGGGTCCACAATGCCGGATTTGTCGCGGCCTTTGAGGTTGATATAGATGTAATTGCTTCGGATCTGAACGGCCCGCGTCTTTTCCCAATCCACTTCATCCATGGGATTGCCGTCAGAATCCCTTTTCAGAACGGTGTAGCCGAGTTCCTCCATCATACGTGTATTGAGGCCGGCATATTCTCCGAGGATCGGCGGTACATTTTCGCCCACCAGAAGCCCATGATCCGACACGATGAAGATGGTGTATCCCTCGTTCAAATAGTGCAGAAAGCGTCCGAGATAGCGGTCGGTCTGAACGTAGAAGTCTTCGATCAACTTTTGATAGACCTTTTCATCGGTATACTTCCACGGCTCCAGAGTCTTTCCCAGGTGCCAGATCTGATGACCGGCGCAGTCGATATTATGGAGATGGCTGAATACCGCGTCGTATCCTTCATGGTCGAGAAGGTATGAAAGGCTGTCCGCCTGCCATTGGCAGTAGATATCCCAGGAAGGTTCAAAAACCTGGTCCACCAGATCGGAATCCTCGCCCCCTATAAGGCTGACCGGGGGGATATGGCCCACATTTCTCAATATTGAATCATGGAGAGAAGCCGGATGCCAGAGCATGTGATTGGTGATATCCAGGGCATTGCTGATCCATAGACGGAGATTTGTTCCGTCGGGATTCAATTTCAACAGCTTATAAGAACGGCAGCTCGGTTTTGTGACGCCCTTTTTTGTCGCGTCGTCTATGACGCCCGAGACCATTTTGCCTTTTTCAAGGGTGGCAAAGGGTTCGCCGTCGGTCTTTGAACGGTAAAGGGAAACCGCGTCACAGGCGCCGTCTTTCCGGGTGACGAGGCCGAATCGCTCTTCTTTTCCACCTGAAATAAAAAAGGTGAATTCCAGCGCGTCGTCCGGCGCGTCCTGCCAGCCCGCCGCAGGTTTTAAAGGTGAAAAAATCCTGTCATAAGCCACCTTGGCTCCGATCATCATCTCCGTATCGTCGAGGTTTTTCACGTAAGTCCTGATTTCTCCGCCTTGCCGGGCCCCGTCTCCCCACCAGAGCTCCATCATCTCATCATCCGTGTCTTCATCTGAAGGGATCGGAGTCCTGACGGCGCGCGACGCTTCTTCCTTCGGGGATTCGCCCCTGTCGGCACAGGGACTCATTTCGCCGGAGAAGACTTCTCCCAGATCGGTGATATTGCAGCCGACTCCGGCCGCTTTCTGCGTATGGGGGATAAAACTCAGAGCCTTGGTGTCGTCAGAGGCATAGACGATCTTCTCCCAGTCCATCTGGGCGACGCCCATGTTGACGGAGCCCGGCTGAGTGCCGTCTACTACGTCAAGGAGAGGGCTGTCGGAGGTCGGAGGCCAGGAAGAGCCGGGCCAATGCCATACCAGAGTCTTTAAACCTGCCTCAGCCGTCGCGTTCCAGATCTGCTCCGCTTTGCAATTCCTCGAATCCATGTTATATACAACGGCATCGAGGCTTTCGGGAGATTGACGCCAATAGCAGGTTATTCCGTGGGTGCCCGGATAAGCCCCGGTGGCCAGCGTCGTCCAGCAGGGCGGCGTAATCGTGGGATGAGCGCCCAGCATGTCCAGCCCCGCTCTCACAGAACCAAGCTCCAGATATTTCTTTATATTGGGCAGTTTTCCTTCATCCGCCATTCTTCTGGCGGTGGCCGGGTCCATCCCGTCGATTCCAAGGACAATCAGTTTGCGTGTTCTTGCCGTTCGATCCATAGTTAACCTCCATCGTTTCCAAATCGCAGAAAAATTCCTTGACGGAAAGCTGTAAAAAAGATATAGTATCTAAAACATATAAATCATATATGAATAATATGAATTGGTCAAGCGCAAATTATTTTTTTTATTCGTCATGGAGGTGATCGCTTGAAATTTGAGCAGTTATATTTTTTCAGGGAAGCAGCGAAGTATCATTCAATTTCAGTGGCGGCAGAAAAAAACTTCATGTCCCAATCCTCCATCAGCTATTCCATCATCAATCTGGAAAAAGAGCTGGGGACGGAGCTTCTGAAGAGGACAAACGCGGGCGTCACACCGACACAGATAGGAGAGCTGGTGCTCCGAAAGGCAGAGGACATTTTTAAGGCCGTCGATGAGATCACGGAGGTGGCCGGAGAACTGAGGACTTCCGGCGAGGTGCATATCGCCTGTATTCCATGGGTCTGCGACTGGATCATTCCAAAGGCGTCGCAAAGGCTGAACTGCCATAAGGCAGACATCCTTCTTTCCGTAACGACAGCGGAAAGCAGCCAGGTAGCCCATGAGGTTTCATCGGGCATTTCAAAATTTGGAGTCCTGATCAAATATGGCGAGTTGAAGCGCAATACTGATCTGAGATATACGCCTTTGTTCCGTGATGAGTACGTGCTCTATGTGGGAAGGCGCTCCCCTTATTGGGAAAAAGAAAGCATTTCCTACGGTGAGCTGGTAAAAGAGCCCTATATCGCCTACCGGGATGAATTCAGAAAATATAACGGAGGGCTGACGAACATGATCGGAACGGATCAGATGCCCAATGTCGTATTTCGGACCGACAGCCTGGATTCCGTCAGAAGCATGATCACTCATAATAACTTTGTCGCTCTTTTCCCGGGATATATGTCGGAAAATGATTCTTATGTCCAAAGCGGCCGGATCAGAAGGCTGGCGGTTTCAGATAAAAATATGGAATTTGAAGTCGGATATGTTGAAAGCATCAAGTATAAGATGAAGGAGATCGATAAGATCGTATTGAATGCCATCAAGGAAACCGTCGGAGCAATAAAGCCATAGCGATAGCTGCTATTAATGTAACCGCTCAGGAATGCTTGAAGGGTTATAAGCTATGGCTTCCTCCAACGCTTGACTCAGCCATGGCATATAGCCTCTTCATCCAAATTTTCTGGGCGGTTACATCATTAATGGCTATGCTATGAAAATATTGAATACCCCGTATGAAAGAAAAGGGCGTTCCCTATCGGACCTAATTACGTTAACGTAATTACATAAAATCATATATGATTACTATGAAATGGAGGGCGAGATCATTAACAGCATCAACAGGAGATATAATATAAGCATTTTAACGGGCGCCGTGATTCTGATTCTCTGGATGGCTGTGACGTGGAATCACAGGATTTCGAGCATTATTATCCCCTCGCCCCTTGAAATGTGGACCTGCTTTCTGGACCTACTGCGAAACGGATACAAAGGGTATACCTTGTGGGCCCATTTAGGGGCGAGTCTGAGAAGGCTTATGGCTGCATATTCTATCGCTGTTCTGACGGCGATCCCCCTGGGCCTTCTCAGCGGCTATTCCGAAAAGGTCAGAGCTATCTTTGAACCCATCATCGCGTTTATAAGGCCCCTTCCGCCATTAGGCTACTATACGATCATCATTCTGTGGATGGGGATCGGCGACGGCTCCAAGATATTCCTTTTGTTTCTGGGAGCTTTTGCACCGATTTTCGTTTCCTGCGTTGCCGGGGTTACCCGCGTGAAACAGGACTACATCAACCGCGCCAGGACGCTGGGAGCCAACAAAGGACAAATTTTCGCATGCGTGATCCTGCCGTCGTCCCTGCCGGATATCTTCGTCGGTTTGAGAAATGCCATGAGCGGAGCCTACGCAACCTCCGTAGCCGCGGAAATGGTGGCGGCGGCGTCGGGAATCGGCTGGATGGTTCTGGACGCAAGCAAATACCTGCGCAGCGACGTGATCTTTGTAGGAATCATCATCATGGGCATTACGGGGATCATGCTGGATAAGATACTGCTTTATCTGGAAAAGAAGATCATATTCTGGAAAGGCCAAAGTTGATTAACAAAACAAATCAAATCAATGGGAGGAACATCAAATGAAATTTATAAAAAAAATATTAATTGTGAGCTTGGTATTTATTCTGTCCGCTCAGTTTTTCGCATGCGGATCAAAAGACGCTGAAAACGAATCATCGGGAAATTCGGCGTCGGCTTCGGCTTCGGATACAAACAAAGATCCGATCACAGGGGAAGCTTATCCTGATCAGATCAACGTCGGAATCATCGAAGGCGGTCCGGAGTCAGCTATTTTGGTTCAGGAAGACTATTTAAAGGAAATCGGGGTCAAAGTAAATGCCGTCACATATTCGGCGGGGACCGATATCAATAACGCTGTCGTCTCGGGAGATGTGGACGTGGCGACGCTAGGTTCCTCTCCGGTCTCCCTGGGCATAGCCAACGGTATAGGCTATAAAGTGGTCTTTGCGCCCTATGTTGAGGGCGGAAACATCGAGGCGCTGGTTGTGAAAAAGGATTCCGGCGTCAGCACCGTAGCCGGTCTGAAGGGAAAGACCATCGGCACTCCATTCGGCACAACGTCCCATTATGCGCTGCTGAACGCATTGGAACTGGGCGGTTTAAGCGCGTCGGACGTTGAGATTCTCGGGCTGGGTGGCCAGGATATCGTGGCAGCCTGGACCCGCGGAGACATCGATGCGGCATATATATGGAGTCCGGCTTTGGATGAATGCGTGAAGAACGGCGGTTCCATCATTACAAATGACGGCGAACTGGCGGAGCAGGGCGTTCTGATCCCGGAGGTCGGCGTGGCAAGAAACGAATTTGCAGAGAAATATCCAACCCTTGTAAGCCAGTATGTCAAGGCCCTCATCAAGACCTATGAGCTGGCCCAGAACGACCCGAATCAGGCTGCGAAGGATGTTGCGGCCTGGGAAGGCATTGCAGAGGAAAGCGCAAAAGGTCAGATCGCCGACAACATCTGGGTTTCCGGGGAAGATCAATTGACAGGGGACTATCTCGGCACCTCCGGGAAGAAGGGTAAGCTGGCCGGAATATTGAAGACCATCGCGGATTTTCATCAAGAGCAGGGAAACATCGGAAAATCGCCGGACGTTAAGATATTTGAGGACGCCATCGATCCGTCTTTTGTTGAAACAGCTTTAAAATAGGGAATTTATTATGAACAGCCAAAATCAAAAAAATGATGACAGAAGTCCCGGCGTGGAAAGTTTTTTCGAGACGACGAACGAACTGATTTCCATGGAAAATGTGTCGCTGAAATACGGCGGCGGAGACGGTGAAATTCCGGCCATTGAAAATGTAAGCTTCAATATTTATCCCGGGGAATTCGTCTGCGTCATGGGCCCCAGCGGATGCGGAAAGAGCACTCTGCTGAATATCCTGGCGGGATTTATCTCTCCCACAGGCGGATCGGTAAGGCTCAATCAGACGGAGATCAAAGGCATTGATTCCGACAGAGGCGTAGTTTTCCAGCAGCCGCCCCTCTATGAATGGTATTCCGTCCGAAGGAATATCGCTTTCGGTCCGATGATGAAGAAGGTTCCGAGGGAGAAAATCAGGGAAGAGGTGGAGACATATCTCGAAAGGGTCGGTCTGAGCGAATTTGCGGATAAAAGAGTCTATGAGCTATCCGGGGGAATGAAGCAGAGAACAGCCATTGCAAGCGCATTGATCAACAATCCGAAAATCCTGCTGATGGATGAGCCCTTTGGCGCGCTGGACGCCCTGACAAGGGAGCAGATGCAGGACCTGATCCGAAAAATATGGTGGAATACGGGCAAGACGATCTTCTTCATCACCCATGACGTGGATGAGGCCTTGATGCTGGGGACGCGGATACTGGTCATGTCAAAGCATCCCGGCAGAATCATCGCGGACCTCTCTGTGGGCTTCACGAGAAGCATGATCCAGGACATTTCGGATGACGTGAGGTATACGGAGAAGTTCCATAGCGAACGAAAGGAGATCCTGAAGCTGATCAACGAGCAATAAGCGGGCAATCGCATAAAGTCGGGGCGGTCTTGGAATAATAGAGGCATGGGTACTAAAGACTGCTAAAAAGTACCAGAGGCAGATAAAGGCAGGAAAGGAGATTTATTATGCTTCCCAAGAACGCTTCCGACAACAGCATGAAGAAGATGGAGCAGCTTGCTCCCGATCATGCGGACAATAACGGACAAAAGCTTACCACCAACAACGGGGTGAAGGTTACGAGCACCGACGATTCCTTAAAGGCGGGGGAACGTGGACCTACCCTCCTCGAGGACTTTCATTTCCGGGAGAAGATCACCCATTTCGATCATGAACGAATTCCCGAGCGCGTCGTTCATGCCCGGGGCTTCGGCGCCCACGGATACTTCGAGCTCTATGAATCGATGGCGGAGTACACCAAGGCGAGTTTTCTGCAGAACCCCGGCGAAAAGACCCCGGTGTTCGTGCGCTTTTCCACCGTCGTCGGGTCCAGGGGGTCGGCGGACACGGTGAGGGATGTGCGGGGATTTGCGACCAAGTTCTATACCGAGAGCGGAAATTATGATATCGTGGGCAATAATATGCCGGTATTCTTCATTCAGGACGCCATCAAGTTTCCGGATCTGGTCCACGCGCTAAAAGCGGAGCCTCATAACGAGATTCCCCAGGCCACCACCGCCCACGACACTTTCTGGGATTTTGTCATCAACACGCCGGAAACGGCCCATATGGTCATGTGGCTTATGTCGGACCGGGCGATTCCCAGAAGCTTTCGCATGATGGAGGGCTTCGGGGTCAACACCTTCCGGTTTATCAACGCCCAGGGAAAAGCGCGGTTCGTCAAATTCCACTGGAAGCCTCTGCTGGGTGTTCATTCACTGATTCGGGATGAGGCTCAGAAGCTTTCGGGCAAAGACCCTGACTTCCATCGCCGTGACCTGTGGGACGCCATCGAGCAGGGCAACTATCCGGAGTATGAGTTCGGCGTACAGATGATCGAAGAGGATCAGGAATTCAACTTCGGCTTTGATATTCTCGATCCCACCAAGCTATGGCCTGAGGAGCTGATTCCGGTGAAAATCATCGGCAAGATGACCCTCAACCGCAATGTGGACAATTTCTTTGCGGAAACCGAGCAGGTAGCCTTCTGCCCGGCCAACATCATACCGGGCATCGATTTCAGCAACGATCCCCTTCTGCAGGGACGTCTGTTTTCCTATGAGGACACCCAGCTGANNTGGCTGGGAGGGCCTAACTTCAGAGAGATTCCCATCAACCGGCCTGTGGCGCCCGTTCACAACAATCACCGCGACGGGATGCACCGTATGACAATCAACCCAGGGCCGGTCAGTTATTTCCCTAACGCGCTGGCGCAGAATTCCCCGTCTCCCGCAACAGAGGAAGAGGGGGGATTTGCCCATTACGCCCAGAGGGTG
>DLFX01000228.1:11732-13461 GCA_002482405.1 Firmicutes bacterium UBA7709
GTTTTGGAACAGCATGTCGCCGGTGGAAAAAGCCCACATCATAGATGCGTTTCATTTCGAATCGGGCAGTGTCAAGGATAAGAAGATCCGGCAGGCCGTGGCGGACATGTTCGCTCATGTGGCGCCGGAGCTGGGAGAGCAGATTGCGGCAGGGATCGGAGTAGATCCGCCGAAGCCGGTGAAACAGGCGATGGCCGCAGACAAGACCAACCCGCCAAAACAGGCGGTTCCCGCAGGTATGATCGCTTCCTCACCCGCTCTCAGCCAGGAGAATACCATCAAGACGGCAAGGACGAGAAAGGTCGCCGTTCTTGTGGAAAACGGATTCTGCGATATGTCGGTGAAGGCTATGATGGATGGGCTGAAAGCGGCGGGAGCGGCGGCTGAGACGGTGAGCAGCAGCATGACCCCTATCACTGGAAAGAACGGCATGAAGCTGGAACCGAACAAGAGCCTTGTCACCGCCAACGAGCTGATTTACGACGGAGTTTTCATCCCGGGGGGAGCTGATCATGTTGAAGCGTTGAAGGCAAATATCGACGCCCGCTGCTTTATCAAGGAAGCGATCCATTATGCCAAAACGGTGGGCGCCACCGACGAGGCTGCGGAGCTGCTGGAATGGACCGATACGGCAGGCTTGACATCGGGTTTTCCGGGAGAGACGGGAACGCCCTGGGTTTCTCAGGGCGTCGTGATCGTAAAAGGGGCGCAGGATATGAATCCCTTCTGCACGGAGTTCATCGGCCAGCTTTCGATGCACCGCCATTGGGCAAGGCTCAATAACAATAATTAAGGGCTGCCGATCGAGCAGGGCTATGTTTTTATCAAGGAGAAACATAGCCCTGCTTCACGTTTGGGGAAAAATTTGGTACAATACAATATGTTGAAGAGGAGGCAGTCAGTCGATCATGGATCTTTACGGAAAATATTTCAGAAGATACAGGACGCCGTTTTTGACAGCGGTGTTATGCGTGACCCTGGAAGCGGTGTGCGATCTGCTGGGGCCTACCTTGATGTCCCATATCATAAACAGCGGAATCGAAAAGGGTTCTTTGAACGCGGTATATCACTGGGGCGGGCTGATGCTCGCCGTGACGCTGGCGGGCGCCTGCTTCGCCGTTGCGAGAAATAATCTGGCGAGCTATGTTTCCCAGAGGATGGGCGCGGACCTGCGGGTCGATCTGTTTCAGAAGATCCTGTCCTTTTCGGAGGACAGCGCGGATAAAATCGAGGGAGGCTCTCTGATTACCAGGATGACCAATGACACTTCTCAGGTCGTACAGTTCGCAAACGGAATGATGCGCATTTTTTTGAAAGCGCCCATCCTCTGTATCGGGAGCATCGTGCTGGCAAGCCTGTTGAACATCCGGCTCAGCCTTATCATTTACGGCGTTGTGGCCGTTGTGACCGTGCTGATCTATATCAGCNNGGTTTTATCAACTGCAAAAGGCTATGGACCAGGTCAATCTGAAAGTGCAGGAATATCTGATCGGCGTCCGGCTTGTGAAGGCCTTCGGCACCTACGGGCAGGAGATGGATAAATTCGAAGAGGCAAATCTGGACCTGATGCGGAAGGGAATCTTATCCCAAATGATCATTACGCTGACCTCGCCATTTCTGACCCTTGCGGCCGGGGCCGGGACGGTTGCGGTGATCTTTATCGGCAGCAGATTTTTCACGGTTAACCTGGCCAACACAGGAGATATCACGGCCTTTACGGTTTACATGG
>DLFX01000003.1:0-234 GCA_002482405.1 Firmicutes bacterium UBA7709
AGAAAAAGATCGAGGAGCTCATGGAAAAGGAAGGCTTAAAGGGCAAGGTCAAGACCCTGGTAGGCGGAGCTCCCGTCACGAAGCGCTGGGCTGAAAAGATCGGAGCGGATATGTACTGCGAAGACGCAAACGACACGGTGCACGCGCTACTGGACTGGGCCGGAGAGAAATAAAAAGACAGAATAAGAATTTTTAAGGAGGCATGCTGTGAGCAAATTCAAATACGAAGACGAC
>DLFX01000003.1:247-4676 GCA_002482405.1 Firmicutes bacterium UBA7709
GACCTGGATGCCTTACATGAAGCCACGCTGGATCTGATGGAAAATTACGGGCTCCAGATCCACGGAGATGAAGCCCTTGAAATTTACAGCGCGGCGGGCTGCGATGTGGACAAGAGCACCGACCGGGTGAGATTTCCGAGAAACCTCGTGAATGACAGCATCGAGTCCTGTCCTGAAGAATTTACACTCTGCGGCAGGGATCCGAAGAACGACGTAAAGGTCGGCGGTAAGAAGGTTGCCTTTAAAAACTTTGGGACCGGCGTTCGGATGATCGATCCTTACACGGGAGTCGTCAGAGACTCCACCAAGGAGGATCTCGGAAATGTGGCCAGATTCTGCGACTATATGGACACGGTGGACGTTTTTTCCATCGCCGTAGCCGCGGGGGACGTGAACCAGAAGGTAAAATGCCTTCATGAGGCGGAAGTCGTATTCCACAATTTGACCAAGAACTTTGCCCATGACCTGGAAGGGATAAAAAACACCCAGCGGTTTATCGATATGGCGGCCGCCATTCAGGGAGGCTATGACAAGCTGAGGGAACGGCCCATCATCGCCATGGGGGCCTGCCCCAACAGTCCCTTGGAAATCAATGAAAACGAGTCCAGCATCATCATGCTGTCCGCAAGGCACGGATTGCCCATCGACATTCTTTCCATGGGGCTCTGCGGCGGGACGACTCCCGCCACCCTGGCGGGGACGCTGGTGGTCACCAACGCGGAAATCCTGGGAGGGATCGTGCTGTCACAGATCGTCAACAAGGGAAATCCGATCCTTTACGGCACCTCTACGACGATCATGGACATGACAACCGCCACATCCCCGGTGGGCGCGCCGGAACACGCCATGTGCGGCGCCGCGGTGGGACAGATCGGACACTACTACGGCATTCCTACCAATGTAGGCGGAACGTAGGGGGACAGCAAGGTGATCGACGCTCAGATCGGGCACGAAAAGACACTGACTTCTCTGTTGCCGGCCATTACCGGAAGCAATATCATTTACGGAATGGGAATGCTGGAAATGGGTATGACGATGAGCTACGAGCAGCTGCTCATCGACCAGGAAATCGTCCGCATGATACGAAGAGTACTGCAGGGCATTCCTGTGAACAAAGATACCATCGCTCTCGATGTGATCCAGAAGGTAGGGCCTGCTGGAAATTACCTGAAAGAGCGTCATACCCTGAAATACATGAGACAGGAGCTGTCGACCTCAAAGCTCATAAACAGAAGGATGAGGGACCATTGGGTCAGCGAGGGCGCAAAGGATATGGCCGAAAGAGCGCGGGATATGGCCATCGATATCCTGGAAAACTATAAACCGGTTCCGCTTCCCGAGGAAGCCGCCAAAAAGATCCGGGCCATCGTCGAGGAAGGCGAGGCGGAAGCGGCGGAAACGGGCGGCAGCGAATAAACCGGTTTGCCGAAATCTATGAAGAAAGGAAGAAACTATGGGAGATAACAAGAAATACTTCACCCGTATGGGCGACGGTTCCATCGTCTATATGACGGAAGAAGAAATCCGGGCCGATATCCGCGCGGGAGCAGCCGACGCGGCGGACAGAGGAAAAATCGCGCCTTTGACGGAAGAGGAAATGGATCATATTTACGATATCGTCACCATGCCCGGAGGGATCGTAGGGGTCGACCTCAAGGATACTATCGTAACATCCAACGATTCCGGAGCTGACAAGTTCAGCACAAAATGCTCCATTCCCATCGACAGAAGTATCAACGCGATGATCCATGAAAGGGTGCTGGGCGCCGATTCTGTCGATATCGGGCTGGAGGACTACAACTATAAAACCGTTAAAGGCGTCGCCAAGAGGGAAGCCGGCGTATTGAAGAGAGCGCTCAATTATACGACGATGCCCCTCTTCTACGGCGCGATGCCGAACCTCGGCTTTTATACCAAGCCCGACGGACCCATCGACAACTGGGCGGTGCTGCTTCCGGAAGGAAAGATCAAGGAAGCGATGGCGGCTCAGGAGGAAGCGGTGGAGCACGCGGTGAGGGATATGGTGTTCGTCGCGGAGCAGATGTACGACGTAGGAGCCGACGGATTCCAGCTGGATACCAGCGGAGCCGCCGGAGACGCCGACTTTTTGGCGGCGCTGAAGGCCTGCGAGATCATTCATGAAAGATTTCCTGACATGGGCGTGGAAATGGGCATGGCGGGAGAGTTCGTTCTGGGAATGCACGGCAGACTGAAGTATAAGGATGTAAGGCTGGCAGGCCTTTACCCCCACGATCAGGTCAAGCTGGTTGAACAGGCGGGAGCTTCCATCTTCGGGGCCGTGGTCAACACGAACTGCAACGCCACCTTCCCGTGGAATATCGCCAGAGTGTGCACCTTTATCAAGGCCTGCTCGGAAGTGGCGACGATTCCGGTCCATGCCAACGCCGGCATGGGGGTATGCGGTATCCCGATGTGCGAAAATTCACCGGCGGATATCGTGTCCAGGGTCGATAAGTGCCTCATCGAGATCTGCAAAATAGACGGATTGTAGATTGGCGTAGGCGATNNATCCTCTGGGACAGGAAGCTACACACGGCATCGCTGCGAGTATGGGCGGCGTGCGCACTGCCGGAGATCTGGTAATGCGCTTGCAGATCGCCAAGAAAATGAGAATCAACGAAGCGAAAAAGTATGTAGCCGATAAACTCGGTCTCACCATCGAAGAAATCAGCGATGTTGTGACCATGGCGGATGTAAGAGAAGAGAGAGGGTTTGGTCTTGCCAACTTCGAGCCTTATGCGGAGTCCAACATAGGTATGGAGGCGAAGTTTAAGATTGCTGAAGCTTTGGATATCAAGATCAATTCCGTCGAGCGCTTCAAGGAACGGGCCGGATTAAAGTAAGGCAGTCCGCAGACGGGGGATCAGTTTAATAGAGAACAAAATATGAAATGGGAGTTGTATTTTACACCTCCCATTTCTGAGCTAATTGACCCTTTCCATTTGGGTGTGTATAATTAAGGTAAAGCGTAAAATATTTTTGTACATGATAAGCGGCCGAGGACGATTCCCAGGCAGGAAAAACGCGTGTGGAATAAGATGGAAGGGATAGGTTCAATGTGGATCGAAAGTGAGAAATGCATAGGCGAAGGAAGATGTGAAGAATGCGGGAGATGCAGCCGTTACGGTTCGACAAACCGGAAGACGAAGCTGATTTTCTTCCCGGACAGCTTTCTGATGAAAGGGGAGGGAGCGGAAACAGCCGGGCAGGAGCGGTATGGCGCGGCCTTCGATATCGGCACCACGACGGTGGTGGGAATGCTCTGGGATCTTTCGGAGTGTAAGCTCATGGACGTGATCGCCCTTACCAATCCCCAGAGCGCCTATGGCGCCGACGTCATATCCAGGATCACATACTCCATGAAAAGTCCGGAAAACCTGACCCTTTTAAAGGACAAGATCCGGGGATGCCTGAATGAAATCCTCAAGGAGTTTGCCCTGCGTCATCCCATCGATCCTCAGAATATCNNAACCGTCGTCGGAAATACGACCATGAGCCATCTGTTTCTCGGCAAGGATCCCTCTTCTCTGGCGAGGGCGCCCTTTCACCCGGCGTTTCACGGTCCGGTGAAAATGAGCGCAGAAGAGTTAGGGCTGATGATGAGGCCTTCCGCCGACGTGCATCTGCTGCCGAATATCGCGGGTGACGTAGGCTCCGATATCACAGGAGTCCTTCTGGCCTCGGAGATCAAAAAGCTTCCCGGCGTAAGGCTCGCCATCGATATCGGCACCAACGGGGAGGTAGTCCTCGCCCATAACGGGAGGATACTGGTATGTTCCACCGCGGCGGGTCCGGCTTTCGAAGGAGCCCGGATCTATCAGGGCATGCGGGCGGCTCCGGGCTCCATCGAGGGCGTTGTCATCGAAGCGGGGGAAGTGAGGATCAAGGTCATTGACGATTCAGAACCCGTCGGGATCTGCGGCTCGGGGCTCATCGACGCGGTGGCCCAGATGCTCGACGCCGGATTGATCAGCCATAAGGGCAATATTTTAAGCGCGGAGGATGCGGCCGCCCAGGGGTTGAGCCCGGGATTGGCGGTAAGGCTCAGAAAGGGCCGGAACGGAAATGAGTTTGTTCTCGCCTGGAAGGAGCAGGGAGAGGATATCGTCATCACCCAGAAGGATATCAGAGAGGTTCAGCTTGCCAAGGGCGCGATCTACGGCGGCATCGTCGTGCTGATGAAATGTCTCGGCGTTGAAACCGGCCGGATTGAGGAGATCATGCTGGCAGGCGCTTTCGGGAGCTATATCAAAAAGAAAAGCATCTTGCGGATCGGAATGATCCCCGGCGTAGGGGAAGATAAAATAAAACATATCGGAAATGCCGCCGGCGTAGGAGCGTGCATGGCCCTCCTCTCAGAAGAGGAAATGAAGCAGGCGGACATGCAGTCCAAAGAGGCGGAGCACAT
>DLFX01000043.1 GCA_002482405.1 Firmicutes bacterium UBA7709
TATAGCCAATTTGTCCATTAACGATGCACATTTAAAGTTTTTACCAGTTTTCCTCGATGGCCGTTCCTTCTTTTATACTCTTTTCCGCCTGGAGAACCCGCTCCAGATAGGATTTTTTCATCGTAAATTCGAGTATAAGATGACCCATACTCTGGCGGTAGCCCTTGGAGAGGTTCTTGATCACCCTGCCCCAGGCGTCTATGATTTCAACCTTTCCCAAGCATAGCCGCGCCGATGATTCCCGCCGTATTGCCGAGCTGTGCCGGCACAATTTCATGCTGCATTCTAAAGAAAGACTTCTTATTTACCAGCTCTCTTACGGGTGCGAAGAGGAATTCCCCCGCCAGACTCACGCCGCCGCCCAACGCCACCACCTCGGGATCCAGCAGAGCCACCACGGAAATGATCGCCGAGCTGAGAGAATCCACGTACGCGTTAAAGATGTCCAACGCGATGGCGTCTCCTTCTTTGGCGCTGTCGATGACGGTCTTGGCCGTCACATTGTTCATATCCCCTTCAGCCTTCTCATAGATCAGGCTGATAGGATGCTCCACGATGGCCTTTCTGCCCCGGGAGATGAGCCAGGTAGCGGTGCAGAGGGATTCGATGCAGCCCCGGTTTCCGCAGGTGCAGATCGGCCCGCCGTGCTGGATGATCATATGGCCCAGCTCGTTGCCGTGTCCCAGGCCGCCCTTGAACATCTTTCCGTCGATGATGATCCCGCCGCCGACCCCTGTTCCCAAGGTCAAAAGCACCGCGGTTTTCTTTCCCCGGAACGCGCCGGCGTGGAGCTCCGCCAGAGCCGCCGCGTCGGCGTCATTGGCGAGGTAGACCGGGATCTCCGGAAAATGCTTGTGCATCTCCTCGATCATCGGCACGTTGTGAAATCCGAGATTGTGCGCGTTCAAGATCACCGTGCCGCCGACGTCGATGGAGCCTGCTGTCGCGATGCCGATGGACTTGAAATCCGTCACCGGAACGTTCAGTTCCTCCGCCAGTCCGTTCACCTGCTCCGCCATGAGAGCGGCGATTTCCATATATGATTCGCCCTTGGGAAACGCAACGTTTCTGCTCGCAACGATCTCCATATTGACGTGAACCACGCCGACCTTCAAATTGGTCCCGCCCACATCAAAACCTACCTGATACATTTATTTCTCTCCTTTTGTTATCTGTTCCAGAATATCCACCACCGTCAGGATTTCATCCTCTCTCACCAGATCCGACGGACGGTTGTCTCTGGCGCAGGAGATGAAATGCGTGAGCTCCTCCAGGTAAACTCCTGTGGGAGGAACGTTGATCCCGGTGGGGATCTTAACCTTTTCCTCCGTATCGAACACCAGAGGCTCCCGGTCAAACTGATAAGCGATCATTCCGGCTCCATCGTTGACCACCACCGCGTTCTCAAAATAGACCCTCCACCTTGCGGTAAAGGGAATATCCGCGTTGAACCACGCCGCTTCCGCCACCACGTTGAAATCCTTGTACCGGTAAAAGAAACGATACTGCTCCTTATAGTCCCTGTCGCTGTTTCCGCAGTTCGTGAACCGGTATTCCTCCGGCTTGCCGAAAAGGCTCACCATCAGGTCCAGATCGTGGATATGGAGATCGTAGGGCAGGTGCCCGCTCTTCTCCTTGTCGAAAAGCCAGCCGCCCTGGGCCCATCTCGGGCAGGCGGAAAGCCGTTCAAAGGACGCGTCCAGAACCCTGCCGTACCGCCGGTCCTCCACCAGTTCTCTTAAAATCTGGCTTTCCCGGTAGAACCGCAGAACTTGTCCGACGAATAATTGTACACCTTTCGCCCGGGCCATATCAAACATTTCTTTGGCGTCGGCAATCTTTAAGGCGATGGGTTTTTCCGTAATGGTATGCTTTCCTCTTTCCAGAGCTTTCATCACATGTTCTTTATGCAGGAAGGTCGGCGTGCAGACGTCCACCACGTCGATCTCTTCCCGGTCCAGCATGGAATCCACATCCCGGTACAGCGGCAGGCCCCACTCCTTGGCCCGTTCTTCGTCCTGCTTTGTCTGGCCCACCACGGCGGCGACCCGGCAATCATCCATATATGCATAATTGCTCTTGTGTACGGTGCCCATTCCTCCGGCCCCGACGATACCGATTTTCATCATAGCAAATCCTCCTTAATTACTGTCTGATAGGTTTTTCCTTGTTGTAAACGGCCAGGAGGCTGCCCAGCACATAGGCCAGGATCTCCACGGTGTCGCTCTTAAAAATAGCGTTTATGATCAAAGCATTTCTACTTTGATTCCATCAAATCTCAAACCCTTGAGAGATCAGATAATCATAGGAGTCCTTCACCGCCCGGTTGATCTCTTCCAGATCCTTCGGCCCCTCCTGGGTGAATTCTATTTCGATGCTGAAGGGGCATTGATTGCCGTTTTCGTTCAGCTTTTTGAAGACCATGGGAAAATCCACATAGCCCTTTCCAAGGGCCGGAAAGTTCCATTCCCTCTGCTCTCCAAGTTTATCCTTCAAATGCATGTAGCCGATCTGCCCGATACAGGCGTCCAGATCCTTTGCCATGTCCACGTTCCCGTAAAAGATGGCGTTGGCCGTGTCGTAATTGATGGAAACGAGAGAGGATCCGACGCGATCCACGATGTCTTTAAGGATCACGCCCGTTCCGTGGTCGCCGTGCACTTCCAGCACCAGCTTCAGCCCGTATTCCGCAAGATGGGGGACAATCTCCCTGATATGCTCCGCCACCTGCTCGTTGGAAGCCAGCGCCTTATCCGCAAGGTGGGCTTCCCCTATGGAGGATACGATATATTCACAATCAAAAAAAGCGGCCAGCTTAATATTGGAAATAAAATCTTCAATGCGATCTTTATCCATTAAATTGCAGTGGCCGCTCATGGCGAAAGGAATCAAGCTTGTCTCTTTAAGCTTATTCTTGACGCTGTCCAAATATGCAAAGCTCATGGTGGGAAACACGTGCTCGGTCCAGCCTTTAGTAGCCGTCAGCTCCACATAGCGGAAGCCCGCCGCGCTGATGCCGTCCAGCGCCTCCTCGATGGAATATCCATGATAACAGTTAGAATTTACTCCGATGATCCTCTTCATGCAGATGCTCCTTTCCCAATTTAACCTCGTCTTTCTATTAAAAATGCCATATTACCAAGTTTAAATCTCTTCTGATGACTGAATTATACCTTATTTCGCGCAATTGTGTCAATCGCCCGATAAATTGAGATATCCCGTTTTGAAAATCGATAAAAAGCCGTAAATCAGCGGGGGTCGCGCGTGATTTCAACGGTTCTTCCCGTGTCGTCCCTGTTTGTAATTTACAATTACAAACTTGTCTTTCAAATTAATTTTTTTGTGTTTGCTATTATTCATAATTAAATTAACCGCTTCTCCCTTGTGTGCCTTTAGCTGGTAAGATATAATTACATATATGTTAAGCGTCCCAGGAGGTTTGAAAATGGGGGATTTTAAGGAAAATCAAAGGATCATCCTGAATGCGGTCTTTGAAAAAGGCCTCACTTCCAGGACGGAGCTTTCCCATGACCTGCAGCTCAGCAAACCGGCAATCGCCGACAATCTGAACGGCTTGCTCACCATCGGCATCGTGGAGGAATGCGGTGAAGGCGAGGTTGGGAAAGGAGGAGGCCGTAAGCCCAGACTGCTCCGGTTCAACAAAAATCATAAGTATATCATCGCCATTGAATTAAATTATGAGGACCCGATCTTTGTGCTTGGGAATCTGAACGGAGATATCTTCAATGAATTTTCCGTCAAGATATCGGAAAACGCCAACCCTCGGGTGCGGATGGACCTGATCAAAAATGCCATCCACATTCTGCTCAATTCCAATGATCTCGACTCCGGGGACCTGGCCTGCATCGCCATATCATCTCCGGGCGTGTTTCCCGATAAAACGGAGCTATCCTTTACCAACCCGCAATTTAAGGGTTGGTTTGATCTCGATCTGCCCCATTCCATACCGGGAGAATTCCATGTGAACGTGCTGCTGAAAAACGACGTGAACATGGCCGCCGTCGGAGAATCTCGCTACGGCGCCGGCAGGGGCTCTCAGAATATGTTTTATATCAGCTGCGGCTCCGGTCTGGGCTCCGGCCTTATCCTCGGCTCCAGGCTTTACGAAGGTCGGTTCAACTCTGCCGGGGAAATATTCGATTATGTTACGCCCTCCACGCTGACAGGAAGAAATCTGGAGGATAGGATCTCCATCGACGGGCTGCTGAAAAAAGTCCAGGAGAGCACCCTTTCCGTCCGGTTGGAGACTCATGGAAAGCCGGTCCATTTCAACACCGTCGCCGAAGAGTATCAGCACGGCAACCCGGAGGTAAAAGAGTTCATCAGCGACATCGCGGTCCAGCTGGGCTGTATCGTGGCCAACACCGCCAACCTGCTGTCGCTGGACACCGTAATCGTAGGCGGCGAGTATTCCGTTTTCAACGACACGATTCTAGAAGGCATTCAAGGAATAATTCAAAACCACTGCATTTTTCCGCCGTCGGTGCGGTCCTCTGAGCTGGGCCGTCACGCAGGGATCATGGGCCTCTTCGCAGCCGCCCGGGAGCAATACTTTGAAGCGGTCATAAAAGATATTTCCGAAAGCTCAGAAAGAGATATGAATTAGGAGGGAAGCCTTATGTCAATTCTTGTTACCGGGGGCGCCGGCTATATCGGCAGCCACACCTGCGTCCGGCTTCTGGATGCGGGATATCAGATCATCGTAATCGATAATCTGTGCAACAGCAATCTCGAAGCGATCCGCAGGATCAAGGAGATCACCGGCAGGGACTTCCGGTTTTACAAAGAGGACCTGCGCAGTGAAAAGGCGCTGGACGGTATTTTCAAGGAAAACGAAATCGACTCCGCGATCCACTTCGCAGGACTGAAAGCCGTGGGGGAGTCGGTCGCACAGCCTTTGAGGTATTATGAAAACAACCTGATATCCACCCTGAACCTGCTGCGGACGATGGACAAATACAGCGTAAAAAAGCTGGTCTTCAGCTCCTCCGCCACCGTTTACGGCGACCCTCACGCGGTTCCCATTACGGAAGACTTTCCGCTCTCGGCGACAAATCCCTACGGCATGACCAAATTAATGATAGAAAATATCCTGAAAGACCTCTACCGGGCGGACAAAGGCTGGGGCATCGCTCTGCTCAGGTACTTCAATCCCGTCGGCGCCCACGAAAGCGGACTGATCGGGGAAGATCCAAGCGGCATTCCCAATAACCTCATGCCCTATATCGCCCAAGTCTCCATCGGGAAGCTGGAAAAGCTGAAAGTCTTTGGAAACGACTATCCGACAAAGGACGGGACGGGCGTCCGGGATTATATCCACGTCGTAGACCTGGCGGAGGGCCACCTGTCCGCGTTGAGAAAACTGGAGGAAAAAAGCGGCCTGCACATCTACAATCTGGGAACGGGCTCCGGCTACAGCGTTCTGGAAATGGTCAAAGCCTTCGCTGAAGCCTCCGGCAGGCCGGTCCCCTATGAAATCGCGGCAAGAAGGCCCGGCGATATCGCCGCGTGCTACGCCGACCCGAAAAAAGCGGAAAAAGAGCTCAGCTGGAAAGCGACAAGAAGCCTTGAGGAAATGTGCCGGGACACATGGAACTGGCAGCAGAAAAATCCCAACGGGTATCATAAATAGAAATGGATGGGGCGGTTTGGACCTCCGGATTCAAATTTTGCAAAAACTACATTGTTTTTGTTGAAATTAAACGAATTCTTGCCTCGTCGAAGCATATCCGCCCGTGCTATAATAAAGATACTCCTTGAGAGGCCTCCGTTTAAAAAGGCCGCCGGGGATTTACTGAGCAAGTATCCAACGAATAAATCCAAATATTAAACGAGAACAGGCAATAGAAGCGGAGCCGGAATTCCGGCATGATTTTGCAGATATTGCCTGTTCTCGTTTTTGCATCTTTTGCGGCGCCGTTATTTTTGCGCCGTGGCTATTCTCCGGCCGGATTTCGGCCTCAATCCACCTTTTCGCCGCCGACATAGCAGCCTTTTATATTGAAGTCCTTATCGCAGACCACAAAGTCGGCGAATTTTCCCACCGATATGCTCCCGGCCTTCCCTTCGGCCCGGATCGCCCTGGCAGGATTGACCGTCGCCGCCCTGATGGCATCCTCCGGCCTGATTCCAAAGGAAATCGCCTTTTTCATGCACTGAAACAGATTGGTGGTGGAGCCCGCAAAGGTAACGCCGTCCTCCAGGACCGCGGCGCCGTTTTTCATATAGATCTTCTGTCCGCCGGATTCATAGACCCCCTCGGGCATGCCAAGGCATGACAGAGAATCGCTGATCAGAATGATCCGGTCAGAAGAAAACATGGAAAACGTCGCGCGGATAACGCTTTCATGGATGTGGGCTCCGTCGCAGATCAGTTCCGCCATGACCTGTCCCGATTCCGCCGCGGCGCCCACAACTCCGGGCGCTCTGTGCAGAAAAGGCATCATGCCGTTATACAGGTGGGTTACCTGGGTCGCCCCCGCGGCAATAGCTCTTTTCGCCGTCTCATAGTCCGCCGCCGTGTGGGCGATGGAAACGGTGCACCGATCCTTTGCCTTCTCAATGAAATCCATAGCCCCCGGCAGTTCCGGAGCGATGCAGACGATTCTGAGCAATCCGCCGGAGGCCTCGTACAGCCGTTCAAACATGGCGAAGTCCGGCATCATGAGATGCGCCTCCGCCTGAGCACCCTTCTTTTCATGGGAAAAGAAAGGCCCTTCCATGTTGATCCCCAGGATGCGGGCGGTCCCTGGCCGCATTTCTCCCCCAAGCTGCCGGTCCCGGAAGCGCGCCGCAGTTTCATAGGCGGCTTTCAAAGTCCCTTCGGGCATCGTCATGGAAGCAGGAGCAAAGGAGGTAATCCCGTTTTTTGCCAGGTATCCGGCGATCTTCGCGAGCCCTTCCAGGTCCGAAGCAGAGAAATCCTCCCCGGAATTTCCGTGAAAATGCACGTCGATCAGCCCGGGAATCACAAGGTTCCCCTGCAGGTCGACGCCGTCCTCCTCCTCTTCAAAGGACTGGAAAACGCCGCTGTTCACGGTAAATCCGCCGGCTTTAAACGTAAAATCGTCTCTGTATATTATCGCATTTTTAAATTTCATCTCCATTGCCGTCTCCTGTTTAGGCTTCGATGGTTATTCCTTCGCCGTATCCCAGAGCTTCTCCGGGTAAAGGCCCCTGTCCTTTAGAGACTGGAGGGTGTTCACCACCGACTCTCTATCCTCTTTATAGGTTACTCCCACCCATCTGTCGGAAGAAGGCAGGATCTTCACCCTTGCCTTTTTCTCCTTTAGAAGCTGGTCCACAGTCAAGGGCAGCAGAAACTCCCCTTTCAGCGGGTTTTCTTTCAAGGTTTTATCCAAAAACGCGGGGAAGCGCGCCTCGATCTCCTGCATGAAGCTTTGGGTAAATCCCCAGAAGTTCATGGAAACGGTGGTTCCTGAGGGCACCGTCATCCAGTCCTCGTCGTTTTCCGTATACTGAATCTTTCCGTCCCGCCACATGATCTTCAGCCGTTCCTTTATTTCCGCAAGATATCCGTCCTCTGTTGTTTCGCAGACTCCCCTCGCCACATGGCCGTTCTCCGTCAGGGTATTTTCCAGGCGGTATCCGATCATGCCGTAGTCGTACTGTTCCCCGTCTTTTGCGCTTTCCAGAAAGTCGTACATGGAATGGAACGCGCCCGAACCGTAATAATCATCTGCGTTGATGGCGGCAAAAGGCCCGTCTATCGCATTTCGGCAGCTCAATATCGCGTGGCTTGTACCCCAGGGCTTGACCCGGCCTTCCGGTATTCCGTATCCCGGCGGCAGGTCGTTCAGATCCTGAAACACGTATACCGGCTCGATAAATCTTCCGGCTCTGTCGTCGATCAAGGCTCGAAAATCCTCTTCCATTTCCTTTTTAATAATAAAGATCGCCTTTTTGAAGCCTGCCATCATAGCGTCATACAGGGAAAAGTCGATGATCAGCTCCCCCGCGGACCCTACCGGCTCCATCTGCTTCAATCCGCCGTAACGGCTACCCATCCCGGCGGCCATAACAACCAATACTGGTTCCTTCATATTCCGTTTCACCTCATATTTTTATTTTGTAGCTTGGGGAAAATACAGGAGGGCGGTTCCCTTTATGCGCCCGCACCCCTTGAAATCCTGATATTTTTAGTTTACACTATATTTCAATATTATACCAGCCAATTGTAAGGAGTAAACAAATAATGGGATCAATGCCAAATCGCTTATTTTTAATAGGTTATATGGGCTCCGGAAAGACGACGGTTTCTAAGATTCTGAGCGGCAAAGCCGACACGGCCTGGATCGATATGGATCAGGAGATCGAAAAGGCGGAGGGAATGCCCATCCGCAAGATGTTTATCAAGTACGGAGAGCACGAATTCCGGAACAAGGAATCCGAGCTTCTGGACAAGCTCTGCCATGTGTCCAGCGCGGTGGATATCATGGCGGGCGAAAGCACCGGAACCCGGAAGGTTCTCGATAAAGTCAGCAAATATGAAGTCTTTGCCTCCATGCCGGAGGACCTTATCGTATCCTGCGGAGGCGGGATCATACTGGACGACCTGAACCGAAAGATCTTAAATAGTCAATATACGATCTTTCTGGAAGCCGACCCTGAAATCCTGTTCGAACGGGTAAAGGCCGATCAAAACCGCCCTCTGGCATTCATGGACGTCGACGATGAGGAAACGCGCCGCCAGAAGTTTCTGGACTTATATAAAAAAAGGGAGCCCCTTTATAAAGAGGCCGCCACGGCGGTCATTAAGACTGACGGCAAATCATCGGAAGAGATTGCGGAAGAAATCCTTGCATTGCTGGAAATTTGAGTATTTATTACCTATTCAAGAAGGTAAGCGGATCGATTCGAGAATCGCTATTAGCGGTCTGCCTTATTTCAAAGTGCAAATGCCGGCCCGTGCTTCTNNCCTTCTGCCCGGGTAAGGATCTACCCCCGGTTCTCCACCTTCCAGGGCGATTGTTTGTCCTCGTTCAACTCTCTCGCCCTCTTTTACATAGGCTTGGGCAAGATGGGCGCTTAGTGTATAGAACCCGTCATCATGCTTAATCAGTATATAAAGACCATAGCTCTTTTTATCGATCCGGACTCTTTCTACCACCCCGTCGGAAATAGAAATAACCGGATCATTTTTTCCGGTGCTTATATCGATACCCCCATGAAAATCATTCTCTCCATAAAGTATTCTCCATCCATATTTACAGGGGACGGTTCCATTCAGAGGCCATGGATAGGCGCCCATCTTCATATTCAAGCTATCTATGATTGGAATACCGTGACAGTATCCGGCACTTGCTTCCATGGCGCTGATGCGCCCAGTTTTATCTTCACTAAAAAAGTTTGACCGAATATCACCGGGTGCGGTCAATATAGAGATGATAGCCCCAAGAATCATGGCAAAAAAAATAATAATCCCCATTGCCGCATGTGCAGTAATTTTTCCTCTTCTCCCTCTCCCTTTTCGCCTTCTTCTGCTTTGCGCTAATCCCATCGCAATTTCAGCTGATAATTTCATAACTCCCCCGCTTCGATTCAAAGCCCTTATAATATCCATTTTATTTCCTTGCATCAGTTTTTTATTACTAAACCTTGCTTTTTTCCCATCTATTATTTTGAATAAATTGAATAGAATTAATAAAAGGCTGAAAAAAAGCGCCTGGCAGGCGCTTAAATAGTCAGATGGGTTTTATTTTTTTGAAGCCTGGATTTCCGCCAGCTTCACCTTGATGATTTCCTCCACCACGTCGGACAGGTGGTTTTGCTCGGCCTTGGAAAGCCCTTTTGTCTCAATGGCGGGGTGAATATAGAAATCGACCTCCGCGCCCGGCTTGACATATCCGCTTTCTTCGAAGACGCGGAACGTCCCGTTCAAAGTGACCGGGACGATGGGAACGCCGGTTTTGGTGGCGAGCCTCAAACTGCCTTTCTTGAATTCTCCCGGAGTCAGGCCCTTGCTTCTGGTCCCTTCCGGAAAGATCACCAGGGAAAATCCCTTTTTGATCAGATCCATTCCCTCTTCCATGGTCTTAAGTGAGGAGCGGGCGTCGTCCCGCTCGATGAAAATGCTTCTGATATCTCTGATCCACTCGCCGAAGACAGGAATCTTTCCAAGGGAAGTTTTGGCGACAAACCCGAACTGCTTTGACGTGATGATCGCGCAAAACACCGGGATGTCCGCGTAGCCCTGATGATTGGACACGAAGAGCACCGGCCCTTCCGGCAGATTCTTCTCCCCGCTCACATTCAATTTGATCTCATATTTTTCCATGATGCAGCGGCCCCAGGTGGAAGTGGAATTGGTGATCTGCTCCCTCTCCTTCTCGTAATCTCCGGCCTCCCGATATTCCTTTATTTTAAAATGATAATGTCTGAGATGCCTCAGATTAAAATACATCCAAAATGCGAAGCA
>DLFX01000041.1:0-206 GCA_002482405.1 Firmicutes bacterium UBA7709
ATGGTTCAGCACAAGATCAAAGACGTTCTCGGCGCAAGCAACAAGAGATAGATCACCCTTACCAACTTGCTATTACTCTTAAATAGATATATACTTCAAAAAGACAGGGCTTCCTCCAGATGCCCTGTCTTTTTGCACGGCTCTAGCTGAAATACAATTCTTCCGTTGCGCACCTAGCCCCAGTTGCGAAGCAACTGTCGGCAGGA
>DLFX01000041.1:234-11885 GCA_002482405.1 Firmicutes bacterium UBA7709
GTTGCCGCCGGAGGTCTCGCTCTCTCCGCCGCGATTCTGCCCCGTCGCCATAATATACTCAAGGAGGCCTTCCGCGTGGTAATCCCCCATCAGCAAAGCCGACAGAAGCATCCTGTCAAATATATCCATGTCCTTTTCAAAATCGCGGGACGCCAAGGCGATGGCATCCTGAATCATCAGGCTGTTATAGTTATAAAACAGCGCCCTCATCTCTGTCTCGGACCAGAAGGGATTGATCTTCGCGTAGAGAGCGGCGATATCATCCGCATTCTGATAGAGCTGCTGCACGCTGTAATCGGCCGCCGCCTGATCGCCGATCAGCAGCGCGTTAGCCAGGGATATGACGTACGCCACATGCATGGACAGCAGATGTGTGAGCTCCTCGCTGGCGGGCACTCCGAAGATCAGCTGCGTTTTTTCGTGAAGCTGGGTCGGCAGGCTGTAAAGCCGGTTTGCTATGGCTTCTGCGTTGCCGAATCCGGAGAATACCGCCACTAGATATTCCCGGGTCATATACGCCAGCTGCGTCATACCGAACCTGGACTCCTTGATCAGATTGATATAGGCCTGGGAATTCAGCACCTGCTGGTTCCGATTTCTGTTTATGTATGACATTTCACCGAATCTCCTTAAGATACTTTCTGTATAATATGACGATCCGATGGCCTTTGACAAAGAAATGGAATCGGCGATCCTTGACAAAGAAACAGAGCCCGCGGACTCTGCTGAGCCGCAAGCTCTGTTTCTTCTGAGAAGTTTTGGCTGTTATTTTATTGGATTGTTCTTTGTCAGATAGTTATAGCACTTTACAACGTTGGTGGTCTGAACATATTCCATGCTTTCCTCCTGGCCGATATCCATCGGATACCGGTCGGCAAAGCTGATATTTTTAATGCATTCGTCGAGGGTCCAGCCCTTTTGAACCCCATTCGCAACCGCGCTGATCCACTCATAGATAAATGCGCGCTGCTCCCGGATATATTCCTTTTTCACCACGGGTCCGTGTCCCGGCACAAACCAGTCCACATCAAGAGTTTCAAGGAAATCAAGGGTATTCAGCAGCGGATCGATCTCCGCGGAATGCAGCCATGTCTGGCAGCCGGAAAACAGGGTGTCTCCTACGAAAGCGACCCGCTCCTCAGGAACGTAGACGCAGATCTGGGAGGTGGAGTGTCCCGGCGTATGGTAGAGTTCTNNTCCAAGCTTTACCGTCATATGGTCGCTGAAGGTGATCTGGGGACGGTTGACGATATAGTCTTCCTTGGAGGGCATCAGGTGCAGATAGTCCTTATCCTGACGCTCGATGACGTCCACGCTGTATTCGTAGCACTCCATGTCGCCCGCCACGGTCCAGAAGATATCGTTCAGCTTTTCATGGCCGATTACGAGGCTTTCGCCTGCAAACCAGTGATTTCCGAAGATGTGGTCAATATGGGCCTCCGTGTTGATCAGATATTTGATTGGTCCCCTCTTTTTTGCAAATTCACGCATTTCCAGCAGCGTGGATATCCATTGGGCCGTATCGATAAAGACGGAACCCTCATTCGTAAATACAATCGACGGATTGCAGCCTCTTGTCTTTGTTTCAACATATACATTTGGTGTTAGCTCTTGCATATTGACCTTCCCTTCTGATATTTATTTTTGATTTTTTAGTATGCCGCCCCGTTCTCAGCGGGACAGTCCGCTTGCCCGTTCTCCTGCCTCCTCCACCGCGTGGCGGGTCCAGACATTGATCATTTCTTTTCTGTATTCCGCTGTCGCCCGCTGATCCGAAATCGGATTGCAGGACGCCGCGGCGGTTTCCCCTGCCTTCTGGATCAATTCGGGAGTCAGTTTTTTGCCGATGAGCAGCTTTTCCGCCTCCTTGGCGCGAATGGGCGTAGGAGCCACCGCCGCCAGAGAAATCCGGGCGTCTTCAACGGTTCCATCCTTTGCCAGGGTCAAACTGCAGCCCACGCCTACGATGGAAATATCCGTGTCACCGCGGATGGCAAATTTCTTGTAAACAGCCCCCGTTCCTGCTTTCGGAGCGGGAACCTTGAAGCTCTGGGGGAACTCTCCTTCTTTCAGCACGGTCTTTCCGGGGCCGGTGAAGAAATCTTCGATGGCGACTTCCCGGATTCCGTCCCCTCCCGCGATGACAGCCTTGGCGTCCATGACGATCAGTCCCTGGATGGCGTCGGCACTGGGAGATGCGTTGCAGGCGTTTCCGCCTATGGTTGCGACGTTTCTGACCTGCATGGAGGATACGTGGCCTGCGGCTTCCTTGATGACCAGATAGTCCTTATCCAGGTCCGCGTCCAGCGAGATCTTTCTCAGCTGGGCTGCGGCGCCCAGCTCCAGCCCTTCCTTGGTCACCTTGATATCCTGGATGCCTGGAAGCTTCCAGATGCCGATGACAGCCTTGGGCCTCCATGTTTTATTTTTCAAGCGGGGAACCAGGTCGGTACCGCCTGCCAGAATCTTTGCGTCATAGCCGTATTCCTTCAGGATGCGGCTGCATTCTTCCGCCGTCTCCGGCTCAAAATATTTATCAAAACGCATATTTACACCTCCCCGCAGCTTTCTTTGTATTCGCCGTTACGAACCGCCTCAACGGACTCAACGATCTTCTTGTATCCGACGCAGCGGCAGATATTTCCGTGAAGGCCTTCCCTGATATCTTCTTCCGTGGCGTTGGGATTTTCATCCAGAATCGCCTTGGCTGTCAGGATCATGCCGGGTGTGCAGAAACCGCACTGTACGGCAAAGTGGTCGATGAAGGACTGCTGCAACGGGTGAAGGCTGCTCTCACGTTCCAGTCCTTCGATTGTGGTGATGGAGCGGCCGTTGGCCTGAGGGATCAGGATCGTGCAGCTTTTGACTGCCATTCCATCCATCAGTACGGTGCAAACTCCGCAGTTGGTATCGTCACAGCCCTTTTTCGTGCCCAGGAGGTTCAGTTCTTCCCTGATGACCTCCAGCAGCGTTCTGTCGGGGCTTACAAACAGGTTATACTTTCTGCCGTTGACAGTGAGGTTGATTTCCATTCTTTCCATTTTATTTCGCCCCCTCCTTCGCTTTTTTCTCTTTGATAAGAGCCAAAACACGCTCCGCGGTCATCGGATAGCCGTTCACTCTTACGCCGACCGCTCTGTAGATCGCTTCCGCGATGGCAGGCCCTACCGGAATCGTGATGGATTCCGCCATGCCTTTTGCTCCGTAAGGACCGTCGGGCAGCGGATCGGGATTGATAAACGCGTGGACGTTTTCATTGGTCGGCATGTCTAAAATCGTCGGCAGCCTGTAATCGCTGAAATTGCAGTTGGACATCTTTCCGTCCGCATTGTAAAGATGCTCTTCGTTGACGGAAAATCCGATTGCCATATGAACGCCGCCCTCGATCTGGGTTTCTACCAGCTTCGGGTTGATGGGATTTCCGGTATCAGCGGAGGACGCGACCTTCAGCACCTTGATCTGGCCGGTCTCTTCGTTGACCGCGATTTCCACCGCGGCGGCGGAGTACTGGAACCAATTCCATACCCGGTCGGACAGGCCGTTTTCATCCCACTGATGGATCGGAGCGGGGCAGAACAGGCCATGTCCCACTACAGGAGTGCCCTTCTGGAGTCCCCAGTTGCCCTGGGTAAACATGGTGGTGGGCTGGAACAGCGGAGGAATGTCGACTTCCTGCACGTAGGAACCTGCTAAATAAGCTTTCTTTCCCTTGATCTCGACCTTGGAGGGATGGAGCCCGTAGACTCTCGCAACTTCTACTTTTAATTTATTAATTGCATCTTCGCAGGCCAGCTTCACCGCGTTGCCGGTGTTATAGGTGGTTCTGCTTGACGCCGAGTAATTATCATAAGGTGTGATGGCGGTGTCGCCTTTGGTAACCTTTACCTCTTCAAGGGGCACGCCGAATTCATGGGCCGCGATCTGGCCCATGGTGGTGGTAGCGCCCATGCCGTTTTCATCGCAGCTGATGAAGAGCTGGATGCTTCCGTCGCTGTTATACCATACTTCCGCTTCGGAACGGCCAAGAGGCGTGTTCTGCTTCCCGCCTACCGCGCAGCCGCGGCCTTTCTTCCATACGCCCATATCCTGCACAGGAGCTTCTTCCACTTTAATGGCGTCGGCTACGGATTGCAGGCACTTTTTCAGACCGATACTGGTGATCAGCTCACCGTGGGGGTCTCTCTCGCCCTTGTCGATAATGTTCTTCAAGCGGAGCTCAACGGGGCTCATGTCCAGCTCGTCGGCAAGCTGATTCATAAGGCATTCGATGCCGAATTCCGCCTCCGGGCAGCCGAGTCCGCGGTATTCCGCCGCAGGCACCGTGTTGGTGGCAACCGCGCAGGTGTCCATTCTCAGGTTCTTGAACCTATAGACCGGAAGGGCTCCGGACGAGGAAAGACGCCCGCTGAAGAATGTATTGTTCAGGCATGCGCCGATCTCTTCCGCGAGGTAATAATCGTTAGCCACGAGGGTGCCGTCCTTCATGGCACCGATTTTGACTTTGGTGACGCAGGGCCAGTTGGAGGGCGCGCCGACGAACTGTTCTTCTCTGTTGAACTGGAACGATACGGTTCTCTTGGTTCTGAGACACATCAGGACAGTGATCATTTCCACATAGGGATTCAGACGGGAGCCGAAGCTTCCGCCCATGTAAGGCTGAATGACCCTCACGTGGCTTTCCTTCATTTTCAGGATTCTGCAGATGCCCTGCTTGATGACGCCGTGAACTCCGGCGCCGTTTGATATCAGCGTAATGCCTCCGTCGGAATCATAGCGGCAGATGGCATTTGCGGCCTCCAGCGGGCTCGCTGTCTTTTTGCCCGTCCAGAATTCGCCTTCTACGATCACCTCCGCCTTTTCCATAGCGGCGGGGACATCGCCGGAATGCAGCTTAAATGCGCCTACCACGTTGGGAGACACCCGGTTGCTCGCTCTGTCTCCCGGTCTGTCGGAAAAGCCCAGGGGACGTGTTTCGTATTCCGGGTCAACCACCGATACCGGATTTGGCTCGATGGCGGCATAATAATCGAGAACAGCTAGCAGCTTTTCGTATTCCACTTCGATAAGCTCTACCGCCTTTTCCGCGATCTCAAGGGTTTCCGCGCAGACCAAAGCGACGATTTGACCGGCCCAAAGGGTTTCCGTCTCCGCGATGATCGCGGCCTTTGGATACTGGTCCCAGTCGATACCGGGCTCGGACCCGGTCATGATGTAAATTACTCCTTCTAATGCCTGCGCCTTGCTGAGGTCAAGCTTTTTGATCTTCGCGTGGGCATACGGACTGCGCAAGGCTTTCATATGCGCCAGATTTGGGAATTGATTTTTGTAATCGCTGGCATATAAGCCCTTGCCGGTTACTTTGTCGTAGGCGTCAATTCTCTTTTCGCCTTTGCCGATTAATCCTTCCACTATTTTGCCTCCTTAGCGTTAATTTTATTGATCTTCCTCAATATCCAGTATGTCCAAACCCTGGATAAGCTGTTCAAAATGCCGGATGACCTCTGACATTGCGCGCTCCGCATCCTTTGCCGCGACAGCTTCATAAAGGTCCTCATGCCGGACCGACAGCTCCTCGAGGGGCATTTTTGAGAGAAACGTTCCCACATAGGTTGAACTGTGTATGTTGCACTGTTCCCATGAGCGAAGCAATATCTCGTTGTCGGACAACGACATGATCCTCTTATGAAACATCACATCCTTTTTGATATAGAGGTCGAAGTTCCCATTCTCCGCAGCCTCTTCCATATCTTTCATGATGCTATAGAGCTCTCTTGTCTTATCTTCCGCCATTTCCGCCATATTTCTCACCGCGTCCTGGACTCCAAGCATTTCCAGGTACATGCGGACTTTATAAGAATCCCTCATGTCCTTTTTGGTGACCTTTTTAACGAAGCACCCCTGATAGGGAATGTTTTCGATGAGGCCCGACATTTCCAGCTCTCTGATGGCTTCCCTGACGGGCGACTGGGAAACGCCCAGCTCTCTCGCCCATCGGGTTTCGATGATCCGGTCTCCCGGTTTAAGCTCGCCTGTCATGATCGCTTTTTTAATGGAATTCCTTATTTCATCACGGTATAAAGGACGTTTTTCAATTGGTTTTCTTTCAACTGTACCCATTTTCGCCTCCTCAGAGGGTTATCATAAATCCTCTGATCACCGCTACCAGATCGTCATAGCCTTTTAAGAACTGGAGCATCGTTTTGCGCACCGGCCCAAAGGTATCAAACTCTTCGGGGGTCATTCCGTCGGGCTGATATGCCCTGTTGAAATCCTTGAAATTCTTCGTGAGCTGATCCAGGATCTTCGGGTCCACCGGGGTATCGATGTTGTTCTTTACGGCTTCATCCGTGCTGTTGAACCGTTTGATCCATTTATGGGGAATGGTCATGGACAGGTCTCCGCCTATGAGCTGGGTCCATTGATAGTGATTTCTGTACGCGGCCGCCAGCAGCTGGGTCCTGTATCCTCTTTCCTTATATATCCTATACGCGTTCTTCANNTCATTACGGCGACGCCGGCCCATTCCAGAACTTCCGGGTCCACAACGATGTTTTCCTTATCCGCCACGCCCTTAAGCCAGTCGTCCAGCCTGCCTACCATGATGGTGCATACGGGATGCATCCACGAGGTATCCTTTCCTTCCGCTTCCCTGCGCGCAAGTCCTCTTTCCACGGCTTCCGCCACGGCCAGGGCCTGGGGAACGCTGAAAGATACGGTAGCGTTGATGCTGACGCCCTGATAGGTCGCTTCCTCATAGGCTTTGATGCTCGCTTTTGTCGTAGGCATCTTCACCTGGATGTTCGGCGCCAGGGTGTTGAAATGAACAGCCTGATTCGTCATAAGCTCCGTATTTCTGTAATATTTTGAATTGGTCTGAATGGAGATTCTGCCCTTCTGGCCCTTTGATTCCTGATAAATCGGCTCTAAAAGCTTTGCTCCCGCCACCGCCATTTCCTCGTTCAGCTTCCACGTGATATCATCTTCGGTGGCGTCGGCCATTTCCTCGACCAACTGTTTTATTCTATCTGAATAAGCGCTCATATCTTGCTTCAATACATCGCCGACGATGACCGGGTTGGTGGTAGCGCCTGTTGCGCCGTATTCCAACGCGTATTTCAGCTCCGGGATGGAGCAGGAATCATTCCAAAAATCGGTAGGTGTCGTGCATGCCATTTCATGTAATGGGCTTTTGTATTGTTGTGCCATAGTAATCAACCTTTCTTTTTTGCGTTTTTTCAAACGCCGGAACATCAGGGGGAACATCAATATCGTTTTTATATAATCGATTATATTGATTATTTTTTATTATATCACCTTATTCCTTAAAGTCAAGACGACTGCCGGTAATTTATTCGCGTGGCAAAAAAAAACAAAATACCCCTTACCAGAGTATTTTGTGTGAAATTCATAAATTTTGTCCTGGAATTTTTTGGTTATTCCTGGTCCGTTTCCAGCTCTTCGTTTAATTCCTGAAAATGCCTGTAGATGACTTCTTTCGCATGGTCGATATCTCTTGACTCGATGGCGTCGTATATCGCTTTATGCCGGACTGCCAGCTCTTCCAGAGAATGCCCTGAAAAGTTTGTCGTAAAAAACGTGGAATCCTGAACGTGGCACTGCATCCACAGCCGGATCAGCAGTTTGTTCTGGGATATCTCAATGATCCTCTGATGAAACAGTTCATTGTTCTTAACATAGGAAGTGACCGCGTTCTTCTTTGCCGCAGCCATCATATCATCGTAAATTCTCGAAAGCTCCTGGAGCTGTTCTTTCGTCGCCCCCAGCACCGCGTCCTCGATACCCAGCATTTCCAGATAGGTACGCACGCGGTTGTTATCCTTCATATCCTGCTTCGTGACCTTCCGCACAAAACAGCCCTGATATGGTATATTCTCCACCAGGCCGATCATCTCCAGCTCCCGGATGGCTTCCCTCACCGGAGACTGGGATACCCCCAGATCTCTCGCCCACTGGGTTTCCACAATGCGGTCCCCCGGCTGCAGTTCTCCGGCGAAAATGGCATTTCTGATGGCATTTCCTATTTCTTCCCTGTATAAAGGTCTTTTTTCCAACGGTTTTCTAGCAAGCTTAGTCATACTTTACCTCAAGTCGATATAATAGTTTTACCAAACTATTATAGATAAAAAATGTTATTAAGTCAACACTATCCACAAAAAAGAGACCAAAGCCAGCCCAGGCCGTGGTCTCTGTTTATTATAGTTCGCCTTACACGATAAACTGATTGATATATCTCTTGCTGAGCACGATGGATTCCTTTATTTCCTCAAGGGAATCTTCAAAGGATTTATCCTCTATCTCGATGCAGGCATATCCCTTATACTTGACATCGCTGAGGGCGGAGACGAACTTGCCCCAGTCTACGTCTCCAAGTCCGGGCAGCTTCGGCGCGTGGAACTCCAGCGGGAATGCCATCAAGCCGACATCATCCAGCTTATCCTTGAACACCTTGGCGTCCTTGATGTGGATATGGAATAATTTGTCCTTGAATTCGTAGATCGGCCTAATGTAGTCCATCTGCATCCACAGCGGATGGGACGGATCATAGCACAATCCGAAATAATCGCTCTCGATTTCCTTGAACATCCTTCTCCAGATCGCGGGGGATGAGGCGAGGTTGACGCCTCCCGGCCATTCGTCCTTTGTGAAGTACATTGCGCAGTTTTCGATGGCGACCTTTACGCCGTGTTCCTCTGCAAACTTGATGATGGGAGGCCATACTTCCCTGAACACTTCGAAGTTTTCATCCACGGTCTTGAACTTATCCCTTCCGATAAAGGTGCAGACCGTTCCGACTCCAAGTTTCTGGGCCGCCACGATCACCTTCTTGATATGAGCCGCGTAAAAGTCTCTCTTTTCCTTATCCGGATCCAGGGGGTTGGGGTAGTAGCCGAGAGCGGAGATCTCAACGCCCTTTTTCTTCATGTAATCTTTGATATAGCTGATCTTTTCCTCGCTGATATCGGAAACGTCGATATGGGTCACACCCGCATACCTTCTTTCCGCCTTTCCTACCGGCCAGCACGCCATTTCAAGGCAGGCGAACCCCTGCTCCGACGCAAAATCGACGGCTTCCTCAAAGCTCATATCAGCCAGTATCGCAGTCAGCAAACCCAGTTTCATATTTCTCTCTCCTTTCACTCATTCGCCGGCGCCAACGCCTGAAGGCCTCCGGCCCGCTTCACATGCCCGGTTTATAATTTTACCCAGGCGCCTTTCTTATTGCTCTCAACGATCTTTTCACAGAGCTGCATTTCTCTTAAGCCGGCCTCAAAGGTGGGATATTCCGCCTTTCCGTCAGTTTTATTTTCGGAAATCGCACTGTAAATTTTGGTGAAGTTCTGTTTGAAGGTATCGGGAAAACCTTCGTTATGTCCTCCGGGATAGCTGACGAGGGCCGCCGCTTCGGGATACAGGAGGGACGGATCCTTGAGCAGCGATTCGTTGGCCGCGTCTCTTCTGCCGACCCATATTTCGTTGGGCCGTTCCGAATCCCATGACGCCGATTTCTTCGATCCTGCAAGGCCCAAGGACAGGCAATTCTTCTTTCCCGCAAACACCTGGCTTACTGTCATGACTCCTCTCGCTCCGTTTCCAAACCGCATCATCACCGTAGCGTAGTCCTCCGTATTGATGGGAACGTCCTGGTAGTCCTCCGGAGTCAACATCTTTCCCGAATAGGTTTCCACCGGCTTTAAGGGCTTTTTCCTGACCTTGTGGAAAGTGGCAAAATCCGCGAAAACCTCAGTCACCGAGAGTCCCGTCACAAATTCGACCAGGTCCATCCAGTGGGAGCCGATATCGCCGATCGCCCTCGTTTCTCCCGATTTGTCGGGTTCCAGCCTCCAGCTGTAGTCCGTGTCATAAAAGAGCCAGTCCTGAAGATAAGAGCCGTTTACCGAGTAGATTTCTCCCAGGTCCCCTTTCTCCACCATAGCCTGGAGCTGATGCATCAAAGGATAAAATCTTAAATTGAAGTTCGTCGCGTTGACAAGGCCCTTTTCCTTTGCGATGGTCACAAGCTCCTCCGCCTCCTTCTGGGTGGTGGTCAGAGGCTTTTCACAGATCACATGCTTTCCGGCGTTCAGGGCGTCCTTTGCCATCTGATAGTGCAGATGGTTCGGAGTGCAGATGTGCACGGAGTCGATTTCAGGGTTTTTCAGCATTTCATTGAAATCGGTGTAATACGTCTCGATGCCGAGCTCCTCCGCCTTTGCCTTGACGCCGCGGGCCGTCCCGCAAACCGCCACGACTTCCACGTTGTTCAGCCTCCTCAGCGCCTCGACATGGGCGACTCCGATGAAGCCCATCCCTGCGACTGCAGCCTTGATTTTTTTCATAGCTTTGCGTTCCCTCCATTTCATATTATTCCGTTTTAACAAATATCCTCTAGACAGCGATCCTCCGGAGCGCTTTATTTCTTTTCTCCGAGCACTTCCGAAACGGATTTGTAGCCTACGCCCATCCTGTCGATTCCCATATCGATCAGCTTCAGAAAATGCTCTCTGGTCCGAATGCAGCCGCTGCCTTTCACCTGGCATTTGCCGGCCACTTCTTCCATCATCACCTCGATGATTTCCGGCGTCGCCCCATGAGCTTCAAATCCGGTCAGGAAGCCTGTGCTCGTTTTCACAAAATCAGCTCCCGCCTCCACCGCGCACCGGCAGGCCTTTCTCACCTGCTCTTCATTCAGGGCGTCGGTCTCAAAGATCACTTTCAGCTTTCTGCCGTACCGGTGGGTCATGTCGGCGCAGGCCTTGATATCTTCCGTGACCTTGTCGTACATGCCGCCGCGGATCCATCCGAAGTTTGCTACGACGTCGACTTCCTTGACGGTATCATATTTAGCGACGATTTCGATCTGCTTGAGCTTGGATTCCGTGGAGCTTGTTCCGAAGGGAAAATCACAGACCGGACAGAGCATGGTCTCGCTGCCCTTCACATAGGGCTCGCATAAGTCCATATACCCCGGATTGATGCAGATCGTGGCGCACCCCAATCTCACTCCGTCCTTCGTCAGATCGATGATTTCCTGTTCAGTGAATTCAGGCTTCAATACAGAATAATCTATATACTTGGCTAATTCGCTTACAGACATTTCACTTGCTTTTTTAGCGGGTTTCATAATTGTTCTCCTTCCCCTGACCGCCTGGGCTTTTCATCTATCGGATACCGGATCTTCTCTGTCGGATCTTTCCGTTCGCCAGGCATTTTAAAATTCAAATGTATGATACATTTAAATTTATCACCAACGCATTTTTCTGTCAATGGATTTTTTGCCTGTTTCTTTTTAATACATTTTCTCTTGATATTTCTTTCATACGGCGATATAATCGCAATTGTTAATGTATCATACAAATAAAACAATAGTGAAAAATAATAATGGATAAATTATAAACTGTAAGGTTGAATTTATTAATTCATGGAGGTCATCACTATGCGTGCTGAAAAAAATAGCTCTTTTGCGTCTTCCGTATCCGGCCTCTGCGCACTGCTGGATCTCCCGGTCAACCCGCCCCGGGTCTTTGTCGGGTTTGACGGGTTTGTGGACGAGATCATTCATATCGTAGATGTCCGGTATTCTTCCGATTCCTATAAAAGAATCCCCACGATCCGCGCCTATGCCGACCGGA
>DLFX01000041.1:11893-12072 GCA_002482405.1 Firmicutes bacterium UBA7709
CCAGCAGGTCAAGATGGGCGGCAACGGTCCTATTCTTGCCAATTCCCTGCTCAATTATGCGGTTGCGGTCGCCTACATGGGCGCCGTGGGTTTTCCCAATCCCGAGCCGGTATTTCACGCCCTGAACCGGTGCGATGAGATCATCTGCCTGTCCCCGCCCGCCACGACGGATGCTTTGG
>DLFX01000041.1:12115-13633 GCA_002482405.1 Firmicutes bacterium UBA7709
GCCCCTTCCCCCGGCTTACCGAGCTGTTTGACTCCTGCGATTATCTCGTATTTCAGAACTGGTCCATGATCATAGGGATGAACCATATCTGGGAAGAGTTCCTGAGGACGGTGGCGCCGAACATCAAAGCGTCCGAGAAAACGGTATTCTTTGATCTGGCCGACCCTGAAAAGCGCACCGGGGAAGATCTTCAGGCCGCTCTGTCCCATATCGCAAATTTTGCAAAAGCGGGATTCCGGGTCATATTGAGCATGAATTTAAAAGAAGCCTGTGAAATCAGCGAGGCCCTTGGGAAGAAGCTCGGGGATTATCATGTGGTCGACCCTCAGGACCTCCTGGAGTTTCTGTCCGATCAGCTGGGAATCTACTGCACTGTGATCCACCTTCTGGACCGCGCCTGCTGTATCCATGACGGCTCCTATTACGAGGCTGCCGGGCCTTACTGCAAAGAACCCAGGCTGACCACCGGCGCCGGCGACAATTTTAACGCGGGATTTCTGTACGGAGTNNGGGACTGCTCCTTTACCGATTGCCTTTACCTTGGAAACGCTACCTCCGGCTATTACGTGCGGTACGCCAAAAGCCCGACTCTTGGGGAAATAAAGGATTTCCTTCGCCAGTGGAAAGAGCATCCGGAAATAGAATAGAGGAGAGGTTCTCATGGATATCGAATATTTTAAAAATACATTTCAATTTTCGGAGGCGGCGGACATTCCGCTGTATATGCAGCTGGCCTCCTATTTCCGCATCCAGATCTACAACGGCGTGCTGAAGCCGGGAGACCTGATGATCGCTGAAAACACGCTGGCCGACATACTGAAGGTGAGCAGAACCACCATCCGGCAGGCGATGAATGAACTGGTGGAAGAAAGGCTCCTGGTCCGCTACCGGGGCAAGGGCACTTTTATCGCCAATTTTAAAATAAAACGGAATATGAATCACCTCTACAGTTTTACGGAGGACATGAAAGAGATCGACGCCAGGCCGAGTTCAAGGGTCATAAAGGCCGAGGTCCTGGAGACCTGTCCCGCCGGTATCGCGGAGATCCTAAAGCTTTCGGGCGCCCAGAATCCGGTATTTTACCTGGAGCGCCTGCGCCTTGCCGACGAAGAGCCTGTTCTGTGGGAGCGCACCTATATTCCCTATTATCTCTGCAACGGCATTGAAATGTTTGATTTTAACAAGAGTTCCCTGTACCAGATACTGGACGAGACCTACCACCTGGACATGTATCACGCAAACGAATCCCTGGACGCGGTGGTCTTGTCCAAAAGCGAGGCCGCCCTGCTGGAATGCCCCGCGAGAAGCGCCGGATACAAGATCACCCGGATCTCCTACCTGGACTCAGGGCTTTTGTTCGAGTACACCGAATCCGTGACCCGGGCGGACAAATGCACCTATCAGTTTGATCTTTATAAAAACACCCCTTCCAAAAAGCCACGCCTTGAAATCAAGCGTAATATCAGCTTATAAATGCTCTAAAAATAATCGGAGTTCCAGCCTACAGGAGGTCCAGCC